>NZ_JBYCLA010000573.1:0-3403 GCF_057473665.1 Mycobacterium sp. TH-M25 | reverse complement strand
CATTGACCAACGGCGAGGTGCTACCGGCCAGCACCGTCGTCGTGGGTATCGGCGCCCGCCCCAACGACACCTGGCTGTCGTCGTCGGGACTGCTCATCGACGACGGTGTGGTGTGCGACGAGTATTGCCGTGCAGTCGATCACAGCGATGTCTTCGCGGTGGGTGACGTCGCCCGTTGGCATCATCCGCGGCATCGTGAAGATGTCCGGGTGGAGCACTGGACCAACGCCTCGGAGCAGGCGGCTTGTGTCGCCCACAACATCCAGCACCCCGATGAACTGCACCCCTATGCACCGACGGAGTACGTCTGGAGCGACCAGTACGACTGGAAGATCCAGATCGCCGGGCGGCCGGGTCGAGCCGAACTGCTGCAGCTGATCGGCAACTTGCACGGTGAGAAGCCGCGTGCTGCAGCAATTTACAGCGACGACAGCGGGCTGATCCGAGGCGCCGTGACCGTCAACTGGCCAAAGGCCATCTTGATATGCCGCAGACTGATCGGCGCTGAGACCACCGCCGCGGCGGCTCTGCACGAACTCGAACAGTTGCCGCAGGCCGCTGCCACGGCGCCCGCCCGGCAGTAAGCATCTCCGGTCGCGTGAATCGCTGTCAGGAGGCCGCAGGGGTGACCGAACCAAACGATGTCGTCGCTGCACGTGAATACGGGCCCGTACCGCAGTATCCGATCGAATCGGTCGACAACGCGTTGCGTGCGTTGATGATGTTGGTTGAGCGGTCCGAGATCCGGCTCACCGAGGTCAGCAGTCATCTTTCGGTAGCCAGTTCGACGGCTCACCGCCTCCTCGCGATGTTGGCCTACCGCGGACTGGTTCGCCAGGATCCGCAGACAAAGGCGTATCGGTCCGGTCCCAGCCTCCACTTGTTGGCCTTCAGCGTGGTTGGTCGCCTCGACATCCGGGTCCGTGCGAGGCCTGTCCTGGAGAAATTGAATGCGGATCTGCGGGAAACGGTGCACCTGGGGCGACTGGACCGCACGCAGGTAGATTTCGTTGACTCCATCGAAAGTTCTCAGGCGCTGCGGGTTTCGGCTCGCCTGGGCGCGGCGATGCCGGCTCATTGCACGTCGACGGGCAAGGCGCTGCTGGCTGCGCTCACTGACGAGCAGCTTGACGCGCTGTATCCCGATCCCGATCTTGCCCAGCTGACACGGCACTCCATCAAGTCCAAGAAATCGTTGAAATCTGAGCTCGACACCGTGCGTCGTCGTGGATTCGCCACCAGCGACGAGGAGGGTGAGGAAGGCGTCGTCTCGATGGCGGTGCCCCTGCGGGGCGGCTCGTTCGCGCTCGCTGCGTCCGTACCCGTGAGCAGGATGGACACCGACTTTCGCGACGTCGTTCTGGAGAATCTGCGCGCCGCCAAAGCTGAGATCGATGAACTACTACCGTGATTGATCCCCGAACGGAGTGAACATGTCGCAACGGCTCGAGTTGACCTACGGTGGGGAGTTGTACGATCGCACCTGGCGCCTGTACACCGGGGAGGTACAGCCCGAAGGTATGCGCCTACGTTACTTGCACACAGCTATCGAAGACTTGTTCTGGCGTCAGGGCAAGTATGCCGAATTCGACGTCGCTGAATATTCGATGGGTGCCTATCTGGCGACCCTGAAGAACCCCGACAGGACTTTTGTCGCCCTGCCGATCTTTCCGTCTCGCGCCTTCCGGCACGCTTCGGTCTATGTCAACGCCGACGCAGTCGTGTCACAACCTGCGGATCTGGCGAACACGACGGTCGGTACCCCGGAGTGGAGCATGACGGCTTCATTGTGGATGCGCGGCATCCTCGGCGAACACTACGGCGTTGATTTGACGTCGATTGACTGGCGGACAGGGGGTTTGGAGGAGGCCGGGCGACAGGAGAAGGCGCCCGTCCTTCCTCCGCAGGTCTTCCGGGTGAGCCATATCGGCGACGACGACACGTTGAGCAACCAACTGTTACGGGGTGACCTCGACGGGTTGATCACTGCCCGAGCTCCGCAGGCTTTCTTACAGGGTGACCCGCGTATCAAACGGCTGTGGCCGGATTTCTGCAGCGCGGAACGGGCGTATTTCGAAGCCACGGCGATCATCCCGATCATGCACGTTGTCGTGGTCAGGCGGGCGCTCCTCGCCGCTCACCCCTGGCTCGCCAACAATCTGGTCGATGCGTTCGAGACGGCTCGCAGGCCCGTCCAGCGCGATCTGCTCGATACCGCGGTGTGCACGAGCAGCTTGATATGGGAGTCCGCCTACGCAGAAGAGGAAGCCGCCGTGCTCGGCGATCCCTTCCGATATGGAGTGGCCGATAATGCGGTCACCCTGCAAGCGCTGTTGAACTATGCCCATCAGCAAGGATTCACCGACCACCTGCTCGGCTACGAGGAGGTCTTCGCTCCGTCGACGCTGAGCTCGGCGCGGATCTGAGGGAATCAGGCCACGTTCAAACCCAACATTGTGACCGCTGTCCGCGAAGCAACCGACTCAGTAACCGACGCCGGCAGATCTGCTGCGAAGAGCGCCGCACCCGCAGGTCGTTCGGCGATGACAAACGGGTAGTCGGTGCCGACGGCAACACGGTCAGCACCGACGCGGGCCATCAGTGCGGTCACGGCGGCGGGATCGAAAACAAGCGAGTCGTAATAGAAACGATCGGCATACGAGGATGGCCGGCCGCTGGTACCGGCCGCGTCCGGAACACACTCCCAGATGCGGTCGATCCGTGGCAGCAGTGCCAGGAATGCGCCGCCGCCGTGCGCGAGCAGGATCTTGAGGTGTGGATGACGGTCGAGGACACCGCCCATCACCAACGACGCCGCCGCAGCCGCGGTTTCAGCTCCCATACCGATCGAATTCACCAGTCCGTGTTTCTTGAGCCGATCGGCGCCAAGCATGTTCCATGGGTGCACGAAGATGAGCGCACCCGTTTGTGCGCAGGCGGCGAAAAAAGGGTCGAGTTCGGGGTCATCGAGATTGTGGTCGCCGACGTTCGACCCGACCTCCACACCGGACAACTTGAGATCCTCGACGATGTCGACCACCATCTGGGCTGCCCGCGCAGGATCCTGCAACGGCACGGTGCCGAGTCCGGCGAATCGAGACGGGTGATCACGGGCCACACCGGCGATCCACTCGTTCTGGACTCGCGAGAGGTCCGCCACGCCGTCGGCGTTCAACCCGTAGGAGAAGGTGATGGGAATGGGCGAGATCACCTGCATGGAAACACCATCGGTGTCCATGTCCTCCAGTCGCCGGGCTGGGTCCCAACAGTGATCCGTGATCGACCGGAAATGCCGGCCACCGAGGAGGATGTCCGCCGTGCATGGGCCGGTCTCGACCAGTTCTGGCCATGAGCCGGCGAATCGTCGTCCGAAGTTCGGCAAGTCGCGCGGTAGGCCGTGGGT
>NZ_JBYCLA010000572.1:0-3350 GCF_057473665.1 Mycobacterium sp. TH-M25 | reverse complement strand
GGGCCGGTCGTGAAATCCTTTGCTGAAGTATCGATCCCGGCCACACCGGCCCTCCGCATGGCCGCTGGGGCGCTGAGCAGTGGGTAGCCGTCACATCACCGAGTGGAATCCGGAGGATGTCGCGGCCTGGGAGTCCGGCAACAACGCGATCGCCCGCCGCAACCTGTTCTGGTTGGTCATCACGGCGCACGTGGCGTTCTCGGTCTGGTACCTCTGGTCGGTGGTCGTGCTGTTCATGCCGGAGTCGGTCTACGGTTTCTCCACCGGCGACAAACTCCTGTTGACCGCTACCGCCTCGCTGGTCGGTGCGCTGGTGCGGATTCCCTACGCCGTGGCCATCAACTGGTTCGGTGGCCGCACCTGGACGACGTTCTCGTCGCTGGTGCTGCTGATTCCCACGGCCGGAACCATCGTGTTGCTGGCGAACCCGGGCCTGCCGTTGTGGCCGTATCTGGTGTGTGCCGCCCTCACCGGCCTGGGCGGAGCTAATTACTCGGCGTCGCTGGCCAAGGTCGACGGCTATTACCCGCACCGCCTCAAAGGGTTCGTGCTGGGTCTGACCGGTGGAATAACCAACCTCGGGTCGGCGGCGATCCAAGCCGTCGGCTTGGTGGCGCTGGCCACCGCCGGCCATGCGGCGCCGTATTGGGTGTGTGCAATTTATCTGGTGCTACTTGCCGTCGGCGGGGTCGGGGCCGCGCTGGTGATGCACGACAACGTCGCCCACCGCAACCACCTCCATGCCTGGCGCAACCTGCGCGCGATCCTCGCGGTGTCGGACACCTGGATGATCTCGTTGCTCTACATGATCGTCTCGGGCACGTTCCTGGGGTTCGCGTTCGCCTTCGGGCAGCTGCTCCAGCATAACTTCCTGGCCGACGGCCAGAGCCAGGCGCAAGCGTCGCTGCATGCCGCCGAGATCGCCTTCACGGGGCCGTTTCTGGGGTCGCTGGCCCGCATCGTCGGCGGCAAGGTGAGCGACCGCATCGGCGGGGAACCTGTAACGTTCGGCGTCTTCGTCGCCGCCGCCCTCGCGGACGGATTCTTGGTCGGCGTCAGCATGCACGACCACGCCGGCGGGTCAGCGGCGGCCTCCACGACGATCGGCTACATCGCCGGATTCATGGTGCTGTTCATCTTCACCGGTGTGGGCAAGGGATCGGTGTACAAACTCATCCCGTCGATATTCGACGAGCGCAGCCGCGGCCTGAACGTCAGCGACGCCGACCGCCGAGACTGGGCACGGGTGCGATCCGGGGCGCTCATCGGCTTTGCCGGTGCGTTCGGTGCGGTCGGTTCGGTCTGGATCAACCTGGCGCTGCGCCAGTCCTACGCCATCGCCGGGACCGAGACGCCGGCCTTCGCGATCTTCACGGCGACCTTCGTCATCGGCGCGATCGTGATCTGGGCGCGCTACATGCGGAGCCCGCGCCCGCCGGTCCAGCCGACCCAGCGAAACCACGACGAGATCAGGAGCGTGCAGCGATGAACAGCCCCGCAGACCGCAAGTCGCCCGAGTCCGGGTGCAGCCAGTTCGCCGAATCGATCAACGCGATAGCGGTCGAGGCCGGAGAGTTGATCCTGACCCACTTCCGGCAGCATCTTCGGCCGATCGCGGACAAAGGCGACCACGGTGCGGACACCTCACCGGTCACGGTGGCCGACCTGGAGTCGAATCGGTGCATAACCCAGCGTCTGCAGGCCCGGTATCCGGAGATCCCGTTGATTTCCGAGGAGTCGGCTGCCTCCGGTTACGAAACGCGAAAGGGCTGGCGGCGCTTCTGGCTTGTCGACCCGCTGGACGGGACCAAGGAGTTCCTCGCCGGGAGCGACGAGTTCACCGTCAACATCGCCCTGGTCGAGGACGGTGAGCCCACCTTCGGAACGATTTACGTACCCGCCAAGGATGTGCTCTACCACGCGGAGAAAGGCTGCGGGAGCTGGAAACGGGCCGCCGGAGAGGCGGACGTGCGAATATTCTCCACGTCGCCCGATCTCAGCGAGGGAATCACCGTCGTGGAGAGCAAGTCACACCCGTCGCCGGAATTGGAGAACTACCTGAAGGATCTACCGGTGAAGAAACGGGTGACCGCCGGGAGTTCGCTGAAGTTCTGCCTGGTCGCCGAGGGCCTTGCCGACATCTACCCACGACTCAATCCGACCATGGAGTGGGACGTCGCGGCCGGTGACTGCATCTACCGGAATTCGGCGCGTCATGGCCAGCGGCACTCATCGCTCACCTACAACAAGCCGACGCTCAAGAATGACAGCTTCGTCATCGGATTCAAATAAGACCGGATTTGGGTGGGATAATGACAGGTCAAACCGAATGCAACCTGCGTCGGCACCCTCTCGTGTATCAGCAGCTCCCGCCGGCTGTTTCCCCGATAGGAGGATCCGTAGGATGAACACCCACATCACCTGGCATCGCCAGACCGTCCGTCGCGCGGAACGCGAACGCCTGAACGGAAACCGCGGTTGCGTTCTCTGGTTCACCGGACTAAGCGGCGCCGGGAAGAGTACGGTGGCCGGGCTGGTGGATCGGAAACTCTATGAGCGTGGCGTCCACAGTTACCAGCTCGACGGGGACAACGTTCGTTATGGGCTGAATGCGAGCCCGGAAATACTGGCCAAACAGCACGACCGACACTTCTCCGACCGTTTCGGCCTGGGGTTTTCCGCGGAAGATCGTGAGGAGAATATCCGCCGGATCGGCGAGGTCGCAAAATTGTTCTGCGATGCCGGTATGGTTGCCGTCACCAGCTTTGTCAGTCCGTATCGCCGCGACCGGGACAATGTCCGCGCCAACCTCGACGCCGGCGACTTCGTGGAAATATTCGTCGACACCCCGATCCAGGTGTGTGAAGGCCGCGATCCCAAAGGGCTCTACCGAAAGGCCCGGGCCGGCGAGCTCAAAGGGTTCACCGGCATCGACGATCCCTACGAAGCCCCGACCAGCCCGGAGCTGCGCCTCGACGGTGAGCAACCCCCCGATGCACTCGCCGACCAGGTGATCGCGTATCTGGTGAGCGTGCGCGCGATGCCGTCTTCACCGGATGTCGCGGATTCGAGCATTTGCTCCGGGCAGACTGATGTTCCGGCGGCGGAATCTCATCCGGCCGCGTGTGTGTCCACAGAACGGAGGATTTAGCATGCAAAGTCAAATTGTCGGCCCGAGCAGAATCATGCGGGACTATCTCTCGGATTCCAGGGTCTGGCGGGATTTCCTGGCCCAAGGCGGTTTTGTCCAGGGGGACGTTCTTGTCGCCGATCCGTTCAAGGCCGGAACCACCTGGACACAACAGATCCTGCAACAGATCTTCGACAACGGCCAGGAAGCCGAAGTAGGC
>NZ_JBYCLA010000571.1:0-10750 GCF_057473665.1 Mycobacterium sp. TH-M25 | reverse complement strand
ACTTCGCATAGCCCACCGCTTCGAACGCGGCCATTTCCTCATGCCGGGCCTGTACGAATTGCGGCTTGTTGTCCGCGCGCCGCCACGCTGCCAGCAGACCGTTGATCCCGTCACCGGGATAACCGAAAACCTGCTGCACCCCCCAGTCGCGCAGCCTACCGAGCAGTAGATCGCCGACCTTTTCTGACATGCCGTTCCTCCTTGCCCGGTCGAATTCGGCAACGCGACGGTGGCGGCGTCTGCGGCGTTCAGCGGGCGCCGCAAACCCAGGTGCCAGCTCACTGCTGGTCGCGTGCCGCGGTTGTTTCTCGTATTTTGACGCCGCTAACCCGGCGCTTCGAAGGGTTACCCGTCCCCGTAAAAAATCAACCGGCGTCGCCGGCCGCTCGAACGGCCAGCATTCGACGCCAGGATTGGATCGCTACGAGGCGGGTCTCTGAATAACCGCACGGCGGCCAAACAACTCCGAGACGGGGTGCAAGTGCGTGACCATTAAAGATCACTCACTTGCAACGGTTCGTCGACGATCGGTGACGCCTATGCGTCGTGCTCGGCTGCACCGGCGATCTTTCGAGGCCGTCCGGCGATGTCGCGAGCAACCAGGCCGGCTTGCTCGAAAGCGGTCAACCAGCCGTGCATGGGCCACCAGCCCCAGCGTCGGTGAAAGATTCGTGCGTTGCGCACGATGTCATCGATATGCTCGACAGGGGGATCACTGGCCGGATGGAACTGGTGGAATGCGTGCGCTCCGCCCACCCAACACATCGGGATACCCTGTGCTGCAGCGCATTGCGCGAAGTCGGTGTCCTCACCACCGTAGCCGCGATACCGCTCGCAAAACCCACCTATTTTGTTCCACGTGGTGGCGGTGACCGCAAACGACAGGGACCAGAACAATGCGTACTCGGTCGTCGGTACCACCGCGTCTTCCGGCGGATTCGGTCGGGCCGGATGTGGATCAAGGTGCGCCCGGAGGCCATCGACCGGATAGCCCCGCGGGCCTGGCGGAGGTAGATATGTCACGGGACCGCACAGCAGCGCGTCGCTGAATTGCGATTGTTCGGCCGTGTCGTGGTACCGAGCGATGAGCTCGGTGTCAGGAATGCAGTCGACATCGAGAAACACCAGCAGCTCGGCAGACATGGATAGTGCCGCCGCCGCTCCCTGGTTGCGGCCGTAAGCAACCGGCAAAGGTTCGGCCACATCGAGATCGACAACCGTGGCCGGTGAGCCCTCGTCAGTGACGATATTTGCGATGTGTAAATCATCAAGCGCGACAATGATGTGTATCTCTGGTCGTCGGGCGCTGCGCGCCAACCCCTTCAATTGGTGACGTAGGTGCGGACCCCGGCCCCGAACTACCGTGATGACAGCGGTTTTCACGGCGCACTCGCCATCGCACAGCGTTGCGCGGTCGCCTCGACTGCTCGGGCTGCGCGAGACGCAGCACCCGCCACCTCCCAGCGGATCCACTTCTCCGGGTCGGTTGCCAAAGCCTGTGCGATCAGGCCGGGCCATGCACGACCATCAGGCAAACCTCGCGCAACGGTCGCCAACCGGTATCGACGCAATACTGTCGCCGTTGACGCCTGCTCATCGTGCGGACGCGGCTGGGGTATCACCACGGCCCGCCGCCGCGCCGCCGCCACGTCGGCGACGGCCCCCTGGCCTGCATGCGTGACAACGACGTCCGCAGAGCAGATCTGCGGCCACGGGTCGTCGACCCACGGACCATCGGTGCCACCGATTACAGTCCATGTCGTCTCCGCGCAGGCAGCCGCACAGTCACCGATTTGACCGCCGAAATCATCGCCGGCTCCGGCAAGAACCAGCACCCGAGTGTCCGCCGCAAGAGCCCTGTCATCGGCTGCCGTTGTCCGTGCCGGCGATGAACACGGTCGCCCGTCGAACCGGCTGATGCCTCCCACGAAAGTCGTCTTCTCCAGATGCGGTCGCAGCCACGGCGGCACGTACAAGTCCCCCGGCCATGCCGCGATGATGTGATCGGCGAGGCGGTGGACCAGCGCGTGCGGAGCATCAAAGCGCTTTCCCGGCAGCGCCATCACGATGACCGGCACACCGAGCAGCCGAGCCATTGCCGCGACTTCGACCGACACATCGGTAACGAAAGCTGCTGGTCGCGCGGCGGTAATCCACGTCGATACGGCATCCATCCGATGTTGAAAACCGTTGTGGTGGTGAGGCGCCCAGTGCAGTGCTCCATGCGCGGTCGGTTCCATCACCCGGTCCCCTTGATCGTCAAGCGGTAGCCTCACGATCTCGGCGAACGGGTGCGGGGCGGGAATATCCATTGAACTCAGCGCCGTCGCAGGGCATCGCAACCGTTCGCAGATGCTCATCGCGCGGGCCAGATGCCCGAAGCCCTGGTGATGGATGTAATAGCCGATCATGGGTGTCCTCACGATGTTCGATCATTTCCCGATACAGATCCAGGTACGCAGACACCATTGCCTCCGAAGAACAATGGCGGAGGGCGTGGTCGCGAACCTCGGCGCGCGAAAGTCTGACGGCATCCGGAATCGCATCTGCCATACCCTCGACGTCGCCGGGGGCTACCAGCCGGCCTGACTGCGGCACAACGAGTTCCGGGATTCCACCGCGGGCGAAAGCCACGACTGGCGTGCCACAGCACATCGCTTCAGCAACGACCAGACCATAGGGTTCATCCCACATCGGAGTAACAAGCACCGCGGAAGCCTGGCCGACGATACCGGCCAATTGGGTCTGATGAAGGTGGCCGGCGTATCGGATATCTGCACCGAGTTGTGGCTTCACCAGCTCGTCGAAGTACTTCGGATCAGCGACCGGACCAACGAGCGCCAGGGGTCGGCCGACACGCCGAGCAGCCGCGATCGCGAGATGAGGTGCTTTCTCAGCGGTAATCCGCCCAAACCACAGTAACGGCCCACCGCCGGCGCCCAGCGGCCATCGATCCTGATCGATTCCGTTCGGCACCACGGTCATATGGCCAATGGACTTCCGCCAAAGGCCCGCGGTGTGCGCAGAGACGGCGGCGAATCCTGTGCCAACCCCGCCGGAGGCGTCGATCGCCGACTCCAGCCAGGGTGTCGGTGGTGTGTGCACGGTAGTCAGCATCGGTATGGACAGCACGGACGCCATCGCAACCGGAAGATAGTGCAGGCTGTGATTGTGGATGATGTCGAAATCGCTTGGGCCGGAATCCCTGAGCCGCAACATCAAGGTCAGGTAGGCGTGGTGGTCTGCCATGAACGACTCTGGCGACATGGACGCATCCGCTCGCGCCGACTCTGAGATCTGCAGCGGTCGCACCGCGAGGGTGTGGCAGTCCAGGTCGGGGTCTGAGCCGGGCGCGGCGAAAGCCGAGACCTGGTGGCCGCGTCGAGCGAGTGCCCGGGACAGATGCCACACATGGGCCTCCAAGCCGCCGGCGAATGGCTGGCGAATGGGAAACCGACTCGACGCGATCAAGGCGATTCGCAGGGACGAGTTCATCGCAGTGTGTTCGCGTACAGCGACCTGTGTGCCGCAGCAACTTCGGCTCGTTCGGCCCGTCGCGCCGCCCAGGTCGCGCGCGGAGCCGGTAGCCCCGCCTCCCAGCGCCGGTAGGCCTCGTCGACCGCGCGCCGCAACGACTCGACGCCGAAGGAGTCTTCGGTGAACTCGAACACACCGCAGGGCCGTTGCTGGCGGTAATAGCCACAGCTCGGCGCAATGACGGCGGTGCCCAGATCAAAGCAGGCTTCCAGCCAACCCGAGTGACTGCCGAACCGGTACGGCAGCAGGGACACGGTAAGCGACGCCAGGTAATCCCAGAATTCGTCATCGCAGAAGTAGGGATGTACGCGGACGTCTACCTGCTCGTGCTGGTCGTACCGCATCAGCGCTTTTCCAGCCTGCGGTGCGAACCAGTGGTTGGCGGGATCGAAAATCTCATCGTGAACATCGATTTGGAGGATTGCGTGCGGCAGCGCCGACACGATGTCGCTGAGTGCATCGATGACGGGCAGCGGATCCATGTTGGCCCGCAGACTCTTCGCATGCAAACCGATGACGAATCGGGGGCTCGCCCGTCGAGGCCGGGCGATGTGCTCGCGCTCGAGGACATGCGGGTGCGGCAAAACGTGGCAGGGGCGCCCCCACCGCCGCTGGATTTCCTGCGCGGCACCGGGTGTGAGGGTGATCAGCGCGTCGGCCGCGGCAACCAGGATTTCCTGCTGCGCGCAGTGCGCGTGCGGGTCGGGATGATGCGGGTTGCGTAGGTCGTGCACGGTGTACAGCAACGGCTTATCGTGTTCCTTCAACTCCTGCATCACGTCGGCGAGCGCATCCGGTCCGATGGCGTCGAATCCAAAATGCACATGAAACACATCGAACCGGTCGTGGTTGTCGCTGACCCAACCTGGCTCGAGCATCAAAGGGGGCCACCAGCCCCCGGGCATGGTCCGACCGTCCTTGGGGACCGGATCATCCAGCCGCACTATGTCAGTCGACCCGTCCGGATCGGAAAGATGGCGCACATAGACATGCGAGGCCGGCACCGAAGCAACACGCAACGACAGTCTCCTTCAGCAGTTGTGCGGTGAATGCAGGACGCGCCGGACGATCCGTACCTTGACATCCGCGATTCGATTCCTGCGTGCTGAAGAATTCGTCTGTGGATACCCCCCGCCGAACCGCGTCAACCGCCATCTTCGCGAGCCATTGAAGGTCGGGTGGAGCGACCGCGTTGCGTTTGGTTTGGGTTAATTTCGTGGCAAGGGAGTCAAGTTACGCGTCGCCGGTCCTTCGAGCAGCGTGCCGTCCGGGGCGAAGCGGGAGCCGTGCAGCGGGCATTCCCACGCTTCGTCGGCGTCATTCCAGTTCACGATCCCGCCTAGGTGCGGGCATACCGGCGACACACGGTGTTGGGCGCCTGCGACCCGGCATCTGGCTTCGAGATGCCAGGGAGGTCCGCTCACGACGCCACCCTCGTGCTCGCTGGGATCGCGGCTGACTGTGCGCGCAGCCGGGGTGATCCATCCTTTCGTCAGATTGAAGCCGACCTCAAGGTTTGATCGCATGGCCGTACGCAGGCCCGAGAGTTCGTGCAGATTCCAGCTGGCGAATGCAGCCGACCAATCCATCCGCCCGCCCAGTATCCGACTGGACAGCGCCAGCGCGGCGGCGGCGCCGTTCGTCATCCCCCATTTGTTGAAACCCGTTGCGATGAAAATGTTTTCACTGCCCGGCAGAATCGGACCGACGTACGGCAAATCATCGATCGGCGTGTAGTCCTGCGCCGACCAGAAATGAGTCTGCACCGCTCCTGGGAAGTTCGTACGAGTCCAGGACGACAGTTCCTCCAGCGCTTTGGATGGGCTCTTCTCGCGTCCGACCGTATGTCCCGCGCCACCCACGATCAGTCGCTCGCCATCAGCGACGGGTGCATAACGCACCGAACGCGTCGGCGAGTCTGTGGAGATCATCATCGGTCGGGTGATATTGCCGGGAACTTTAAAAGCGAAGCAGTAGGACCGGCTTGGTTTGAGGCGGGCGAAGTAACCGCCGCGATCGAGAATCGGAATTCCGGTGGCCAGCACCAGCTTTCCGGCTCCGATTTCGACGTCGTGCCCGTTGGAGTCGTTCACGCGGACGCGCAACTTCTTACCGTGGGTGGAGACCCGCCGGACCCGGGTGTGCTCGACCAGCCGCCCGCCGTGACCGAGCAACTCCTCAGCCAGCGCGTCCAATAATGCCATCGGATCGAGCTGCGCCTGCTCGGCCAAGCGCACCCCGCCATGGTAGGCGAACGGGACGTCGGCCTCGGCCTCCCAGGTGGCCCCCAAGCCCACCTTCTGGGCCGCTTTGAACTCGGCGCGCGCGGCCTCGACGCCTTGGTCGGACTGCGCATAGGTGTAGGCATCCTCGCGCTGCACCGGCACGCCGTGGGACTCGCAGTGGTTCAGCACCCAACTTTGGCCTTCGCGGTTACCGTCCACGTATGCGCGTGCGACGTCTGGGCCGTGCTTCGACATAATCCTTGACAGCTGGCTGCCCTGCAGCAGGCTGAATT
Source organism: Mycobacterium sp. TH-M25 (assembly GCF_057473665.1). NCBI lineage: Bacteria > Bacillati > Actinomycetota > Actinomycetes > Mycobacteriales > Mycobacteriaceae > Mycobacterium > Mycobacterium sp. TH-M25. The sequence continues at coordinate 4,695 of NZ_JBYCLA010000571.1, read as the reverse complement.
TGGCGGTGGTGTTCCCAGTAGCGCAGGCGCCAACCGTGCGGGCTTCCAGCAGCAGCACGTCTTCGCCGGCGCGCGCCAACAGAACCGCCGTCATCAGCCCGGTGATGCCGGCGCCGACCACGACGACGTCGGCACCATGTGCGCCGCCATCAAGCTCAGTTGCAGTCCACGGGGATTCGGCTCGGTCGCTCAGCCACAAAGACGTCACGAGGCTATTGATACCCCGGCGGCACGACCACAAAACGACTGCGTCTTACCGCCCAGGACAGGACTGATGACGTGACGCGCCGCCCGAAAAGTCTGAACGTTGAGCTCAATTGCTCAAAGATCGACGGACGCAGCATATTCCGTCATGAGTTATTGCGTTCGCCAGCAAAGGGGCAGACAGCCCGCCCTAGGCGGCCCCCTCGGTCGGAGCCATCGCGTTTACGCGAAAAGGAGAGCGGTTACCCGGCCTACGAGTGAGAAAGGGCTGATTATGGGATTTCCTGAGCAGCAGCAAGACGTGCCGGGCGTCCAAGCACGCATGGATCCGGTTCCAGACTGCGGCGAGAACAGCTATGTCGGTACCGGCAGGCTCGTCGGGAAAAGCGCGATCGTCACCGGAGGCGACAGCGGAATTGGCCGCGCAGTCGCCATCGCTTTCGCGCGCGAGGGCGCGGACGTCCTCATCGCCTATCTCAATGAAGACGAAGAAGCTCGAGACGTTGCGCGCTATGTCGAAGACGCTGGCCGTAAGTGCATCCTGGTCAGCGGTGATCTCTCCGACCCGCAGCATTGCCGGGCAGTTGTCGAACGTGCCGCTTCAGAGTTCGGTCGAATTGACGTGTTGGTTCCTACTTCCATCTCACCAAAGCCGCTTTGCCGCACATGAGCGGGGGGGCGTCGATCATCGGCAGTTCTTCGGTGAACTCCGATTCGCCCAACCCGACTCTTGCACCATATGCGGCCACCAAGGCGGCGATCGCGAATTTCTCGGCCAGTCTCGCTCAGCTACTCGGCCCGCGGGGCATCCGAGTCAACAGCGTGGCACCGGGACCCATCTGGACGCCACTGATTCCGGCCACCATGGATGCAGAAAAGGTGAAGTCCTTCGGCGACAACACACCGCTCGGCCGAGCCGGCCAGCCGGCCGAGCTCGCCCCGGTGTACGTGCTGCTTGCTTCCGACGACGCAAGCTACGTCTCCGGTGCCCGTGTGGCCGTTACCGGCGGCAGACCGATCCTGTAGCCAGACCACTCGTTGACGACTGTCGCCGGGTCCTTTTAACCCCCGCCCGGCTGACCCGCCGTCACCCAGCGCAACGCTTGAACTACCGTTTCGTGCACTGAGAGCAATTCGTCCATGGCGAGCAGCCGCAGTATTCGACCGGCGGCTGGACCTTCTGCCACCACGGCGAACCGATTGTCGTCGCCAATTCTCTCCTGCGCCTCCAACAAGATCCGGACTCCGACCGAGCCGAGAAAATCCACTTCCAGCAAATCGAGAACCAGCCCTCGTAGGATTACCCGCCAGCGCCTCGGCGATGGCGCTCTTGAACGCAGGCGCGCTCGCCACATCGATCTCGCCGCGGATCGCCAGCACCGCGACACCACCGCGGACTTCGATGGAGCTGCCGAGCGGATCTTCGACTAGCAACGGCTCCCCCTAACCCTCAACCGCCGACAATTCTAAGACGTTGGCGCCGCGCTTTGAGGCACTCGGCTGGATCAACGGAGATTGCCCGTTCATCCCATCACGCCTGCAGTGTGAGCCGGCGCGCGACGATGTCGGCGGTCACCGAGGAGAGCCGGCGACCGCATGCGTAGGAATAGGCGCGCAGTCGGTCCACGCCCTCGTCTGGGTCGATACCGAGTTGAACGGCGACCATTCCACCAGCTATGTGGATTTGCGTGCGGGTGAAAGGATTGGTGGCCTCACTCGGCGCGATACCAGTGGTCGCGGCGGCGTCGAGGGCCTGCGCAACGCCGCCGAGGCGGTCGACCTCGTGCTCCCAGTTCGCCAGCAGTCGCCGCGCAATCAGTGTGGTGCATGACATGACCGCGGCACGCTCGGCGGCATCGAGGCCACCGGCGCTCAGCCGGTACAACTCCAGCACTCCCAGCGGTCGCTGCCCGTCGGGTACAGGGAACGCGAACAAAGCATGGGCTCCAAGCCGCGATGCATCAGCGGCAAATGATGGCCATCGTGACGGCGCGGAGACCTTCGCCAGCTCAGGGTGAAACTGTGGACTGTCGTCGAGATAGGCGTCGAAGCACGGACCTTCACCGATCGTGTACTGCAATTCGTCGAGCTGTTGGGCCAGGCTGTCGGAGGCATAAATCAGTTCCCGGCTGATTGCCGACCGGCTCAAAATTGCCAGCGCCGCGCCATCGGCTCGCGCCAGCGACGTCGCGGTGTCGCAAATTTCACGGACGCCGGAGAGCAGGGAGTCACTGACCATCGCCGGCTGGCTCGCTCAGCGTCTGCTCGACGGCTTGCCGCCTACTCGTGACCTGCGCTGCGTGAAATGACGTTCGTTCCACCACCCTTTGATACCCGCTGGCAGCGGCGATAATCCCGCAGGACCATCATATTTTTGCGCGCACGGGCATTCCGCCCCGCTTGAGTGGCTTCGGAGTCGCTCGGATGCCTGCTCGCCGTCGAGCGGCGGTGCGGCGGGCGCGGGATCTCACTGGATCCGGGTTGCTGCCTCGTCCTCTGGTGTGGCTAGCCTTGAGAGCCGGCCATCGTTATCGTGGCGCCCGGCACGGGCTAAACGCCCGCGTTCGACTCAAGCGGTTTCGTCGACGGGTTCGTATGAACGATCAGGGCGAATCTCACGCTCGGTCGTGGTAACGCAGCGCAACAACTCCTCGCCGTACGGTATGACGATTGCCCCGACGACTCCTACTCCGATGGCCGCAAGGTAGCCCGTGGGGAGCCGCTCCTGCTTCCAGCGCAGGCGCCACGCGTCCCGCGTACGTACACCGCGAAGTAGTTCGCGGAACTGTCGCCAGCGCAAGCAACACAAAGTCGACGCCGCCATGATCGGCAGCGACTCCAAGAAACTGTGCACATGCTGCTCCCAGGTGGTGACCTCGCGCCCACTGTGCTCGGCGGTGCTGACGTCCCACAGCGCAGTCGCCTCGTGCGCCGCAATTGAACCGAAGATCGTTGTCAGCAGCAGCGGATTGATTTCGCACAGCAAACACAATGTCAGAGGTATTCCTACCTCAGTCATCATCAGCAGGTGGATCAATGACTCACGGGTGCCGGATGTTCGCTCAATCCGGCTGCGCCGGTGCTGGTTCCAGTCCAGCAGACCCGGGATGAACCAGGCCGGCAAGAGTCCATACATGATGTAGCGCAGCAGGGCGGTCTCCGCGTCATTCGTCCGGTCCGGAATTCGCATCTGCGGACCCAGCCGGCCTCTGATCTTCGTCAATCGGTGTCCCATGTGGTCTCCTCGCTAGCGGCCTCAGACGACCGGCGGACATGGAAGGGTGGCGATCGAACGTTCGGCGAGACTGCCGAAATACAACTGACCGGCGTACTCACGAACGCCGGTCAGCATCCGATAGCCGCAGCGACGACCGCACTCCATCCGCATCACGATCTGCCCGTCCCGATCTATCGCCAGGGCACCCGCAGTCCCCCGTGGCGGATTGGTCGTCACGGCCAGGCGGCTGACAAGCCTGCGTACCGAGCGAGGCAGGCGCTGCGCCAGGCGTAGCGCACGAACCAACGGAGTCGGAATCGCCACCCAGATGCGGCCCGCCGTTCCGGTAGACAGATTGTCCGGCAGTCCCGGTAAACCGTCGGCCAGCATCTCCGACTGCCCGCACCGCGGTCCGGTCAGCCAAACTCTCCAAATCCGGGCTGCCGCAGTCTCGGCGACTGCAACGAATGACTCGTCGTCTGCAAGCGCCACGCCATTGGCGAACTCCAAATGATCAAGCAGCACATGCACTTGCCCGTCCGGGTCGCGACGCAGCAGCCTGCCGGTGGCCGTGCGCTCGATAAGATCGGCCGGATAATCCGGTAGGTGATAGCGCCGGGAAGAATCGGTGAAGTAGATGGTTCCGTCGGCTGCGACGGCGGCGTTATCGCAGATCTTCATCGGCTCACCGTCAATAGAATCAAGCAGCGGCTCAACCGAACCAGTCCGGGGATCGACCCGCAACAGTCCACGCTCGGCATCGCACACGATCAGTCGGCCGTCCGGCAGCGCCTCAACGCCGAGTGGACGGCCTCCGGTGTCAGCAACTGCGGTAACCGGTCCCTCATGCCGCGGGACGGCCAGCAACCGGCCATCAGCGACACCGGTGAACAACCGGTCGTCGAAAGCGGCGACATCCTCGGGGCCGCGTCCACCTACTGGCAGGAACCGCAGACCAAGCATGTGGGTCGAGCGCATGCTGCGCTATACCCCGGTACGTGGTTGCCAAACCCAGCTTCCGCAGCCTGCACCGCGGCAAGTGTCGACATTTCCGCACTGAATCGCGATCCCAGGGGGACGACAGAGCCGAGCCCCTCGACTACCGGGACTCAGCTCTGTCTATCAAGCTCTAATGTTGGTGCGACTTATGGCGGGCCTCGTTGCTTTCGGCTGCGCCGCGGGCGCTCTCGGCTTCTGCTTCTTTCTTCGCGGCCTCGCGCATAGCGTCAGACTTGTCCTGCTGAGCCTGTCCATCACGCTGGATGTCGTCCCGG
>NZ_JBYCLA010000570.1:0-4438 GCF_057473665.1 Mycobacterium sp. TH-M25 | reverse complement strand
AGGCCGAGGCTGGATAGGTCGGCCAGGAATGCGACGGTGTCGGACGCGCTCTGCGCATCAGTTGTGAACCCGAGTGCATCCGCGATGATCGAGGCGTTATCTGCGGTGACACCAGCGACATCATTTACTGCCAGTGAGTCACCAAGGTTGGTGAGACTGTTGCCCAGGTCTAGCCCGTTGCCGTACAACGCGCTGAGGTCGGCGATGAGCAACGGATTCGTCTGGTCTTGAGCGGTGATCGCGGGAAGATCGGCGATCGCGTTGTTGAGCTGATCTTGAAAGGCAGAGGCGTCACCGATGACCGGGTATTCCGAGAAGTCGGCGGCGTTGGTAGCGGCAACCGCATGAAGGTCGTTGAGCTGGCCGACCAGCGTCTGGCCCTCCGCCTCAATCGTGCTGATGTCTTGCGATGCGTCTGCGCCCGACGGGAATGGGCCTCCGATATCAACTCCGCTGGCGGCGACGATGTTGTACGGCTGCGCAAGATCCGAGTAGAAAACCGCATCTTCGAATGCGCCGTTGTCATTGGCGTAAGCGAGCGAATCGCCGTAGATGTACGAGATGTCGCTGTACAAACCTGCATTGGCGTGCGCGAGTGGTGTTGCCAGGAGAGCCATGAAGGCGATTCCGGCGCCGGATGTCAGCAGCGTGCGAGCATTGAGAGTAGGCATAGACTTTCCTTAACGATTCCCAAGAGGGCGTTAGTGTGTCTACCCGTTGCGACGCGTTGGCGTCAACCGATGCGTAGCACGTGCCGCAATTCACCAGACCCGAGGGGTGTTCCCGCTACATTACTGTGGCCAACGGTGGCAGACCCGAAATGAGGCCGTGATGGGATTCATCACCCCGGATCTTCCGGACGTCGACCCGGAGACCTGGCAGAACCGCACGGTGGCCGACCGGATGCAGGTGGTGACCCGACACTGGGTTGAGCACGGCTTCGGCACCCCGTCGGCGATCTATCTGCTGTACGTGATCAAGATGGCCGCCTACGCCGCAGGCGCCGCCGCGGTCATCTCGCTGACTCCGGGCCTGGGACGTCTGGCCGACATCGCGACCTGGTGGACGCAGCCGATCGTCTACCAGAAGCTGATCGTCTTCACGCTGCTGTTCGAGGTGCTGGGCCTGGGCTGCGGTTCGGGCCCGTTGACCGCGCGATTCATGCCACCGATCGGGGGATTCCTGTATTGGCTGCGACCCAAGACGATTCGACTGCCGCCGTGGCCCAACGAGGTGCCGTTCACCCGCGGAGACACCCGCACCATGCTCGACGTGGCGCTGTACGTCGTGGTGCTGGCATCTGGTGTGTGGGCGTTGCTGGCACCCGGCCACGGTGGGCCGGTCACAGGAAGCGGCGATGTCGGGTTGATCGACCCGCTGCTGGTTCTACCGGCGATCGTCGCGCTGGCGCTGTTGGGTCTGCGCGACAAGACGATCTTCCTGGCCGCCCGCGGTGAACACTACTGGCTGAAGCTGCTGATCTTTTTCTTCCCGTTCACCGACCAGATCGCCGCGTTCAAGATCGTCATGCTCGGACTGTGGTGGGGCGCAGCAACGTCCAAGCTCAACCACCATTTTCCCTACGTGGTGGCGGCGATGACGAGCAACAACGCTCTACTACGCGGCAAGCCCTTCAACTGGCTCAAGCGCAAGCTCTACCGCGATCCGGTCAATGACATCCGGCCCACCTGGATTCCCAAGGTGATGGCCCACGTCGGCGGCACCACGGCAGAGCTCATCGTTCCGGCAGTCTTGGTCTTCGCCGCAGGCGATCACCCGTGGCGATGGGCGTTGATCGGCTTCATGGTGATCTTTCACCTCAACATCATTTCCAACCTGCCGATGGGTGTTCCGTTGGAGTGGAACATCTTTTTCATCTTCTCGCTGTTCTACCTGTTCGGGCACTACAGCGGGATCGTGATCTACGACCTGAACTCACCGCTGCTGCTGGCCATACTGCTGGTCGCTCTCGTGGTCATTCCGGTCGTGGGAAACATGTTCCCGCAGCAGATTTCGTTCCTGCCCGCGCTGCGCTACTACGCCGGCAACTGGGCGTCGAGCGTGTGGTGTTTCCGCGACGGTGTGGAAGACAAGATCGACGAGAACGTGGTCAAGAGTTCTGCGCTGACCGCCAAACAAATTGCGCGGCTGTATGACCCGAATACCGCCGAGATCATCAGCGACAAGGCGCGCGCGTTTCGATGCATGCACGTCCACGGCCGCGCGCTCAACGGTCTGCTGCCGCGCGCGCTCGACGACGAGGCCGGCTACGCGATACGTGAGGGCGAAACCGTCGCGGGGCCGCTGATCGGCTGGAATTTCGGCGAAGGCCACCTTCACAACGAGCAATTGGTCGAGGCGGTGCAGCGGCGCTGCCACCTCGAGGAGGGCGACCTGCGGGTGGTCATCCTGGAAGGTCAGCCGATCCAGACCAAAAAGCAGTGGTACCGCATCGTCGACGCCAAGTCCGGCGTGATCGAGGAAGGCTATGTCGCGGTCGACGACATGCTGGCGCGCCAACCCTGGCCCGAGCCCGGCGACGAGTTGCCCGTCCACTCGGTAACCCGTCCCGTGGGACCGCCATGACGCGGCGGGGATGACCAACGGTCCCTCGACAAGGCATGGCGACGGTGAGCATCATGACAGCAACCACCTTGCTGCTATGATGACTTCATGCGTACCACGGTGACTCTGGACGCCGACGTCGTCGCCGCATTACGACGTGCGACGCGCGAACGCGGAACGTCCTTCAAGGATGTGCTCAATGACGCCGTGCGCCGTGGCTTGAGTGGCGAGCCGACTGCGCGCCGCTATCGCACCCCGTGTCGCGACATGGGCCTACGTGCCGGCTTCGACGTCGATAAGGCGCTGGCGCTGGCTGCCGCCGACGAAGATGCGGAGACCTTGCGCAAACTCGCGCTGCGCAAATGAAGCTGCTCGATCTGAACGTTCTGGTGTATGCGATGGACGAGTCGTCCTCGCGCCACCAGGCGGCGCGGGACTGGCTTGATGAGACGCTTTCCGGTGCGGAGACGGTCGGATTCGCGTGGCATGTCCTGATCGGCTTCGTGCGGCTATCCACCCGTTCGGCGGTGTTCGCTGCGCCGTTGACGGTCAGTGAGGCCTTGGACGTCGTGGACGGATGGTTGCGGCAGCCGTGCGTGACCGTCGTACACCCGACCGAGCGCCATGCCACTGTGCTTCGCGAGTTACTCACCCCGCTCGGAACGGCAGGCAACCTCACAAGCGATGCGCACCTCGCGGCGCTGGCCATCGAACACGGTGCTGGGTTGTGCTCAACCGACGTCGACTTCAGTCGGTTCGCTGGCGTGCGATGGATCGATCCGCTCGTGGCTTGACGTCGGGCTACTGTGCATTCGTGGGCCCGGAAGAGTTTGAGGCCAATGTTGACCACTTGGCGGCCGGTGGTGATTTGTGTCGTCATGCCGCGGACTCGGTGAAAGACGCGGCCGAGGCGCTGGCTGGCGCAGATGTGGCGTCGGGAATCTTCGGTGATTTCGCCGAAGCGCACCAGTTTCACGGTGTGGTGAGCGGTGTCCATCAGCAGCATCAGGACCGGTTGCGTGGCCACCACACGACGTTGAGCGGGGTGGCGGCTAAAGCGATCACGGCGGCGCAGGTGTTGACCGGCGCCGACGAGTCGGCGGGTGAGGCCATTACCTCAGCTGGCGAGCAGTTCGAGTAGGCCGTTGTGGGGGCGCCGCCGTTTTTGGCCAACCTTGATGTTGGTGAGTTGTGCTCGGCGGCCGGCGGTGATCCGTGGACACTCGATGACGAACTGCAGGCCGGTGACGGGCAGGCGATCAACAAGCTCGCCGACGCGTTTCATCAAGCCGGTAATCGCGTCACAGAGGCCGACGATGATTTCGATAAGGCCAAACAGAAATTCGAAGCCGGTTATCGGCGTAACGGCAGCGAGCATCCGATCAACGACTCCGCCGAAGTGCGCCAGGCCACGACCGCGCTGGCCGGGCACACAGAAGCGTTGCCGCGGATAGCGGCCAGCTTGGAGCAGGTGGCCGCGTCGCTGGTCACCGCGCAGCGCCGAAGCGACTACGCCCTCGGGGAGGCTGATGGCGCGCTCGATGAGATCGACAACCAGATGTCGGCGGCCAAGGCCAACGATCAAGACACCGGCGCACTGCACGAGCATGCCGTCGGCGTCGTCAAAACGGCGCTGGCCCAGGTGAACTCGGTGCGCTCGGACTATGCCGCCGAATTGCATGCCGCGCAGACCGCGATGTCGGGGGCGGGATATGTGCCCGAGTCGCTGGGCGATCTGGACGCCCAGCCCGGACCCCAGATGCCGGCACCGGTGCTGCCCGATGATCCTGACCAGTTCACGCACGCGTGGAATGCGTTGTCGGCGGAGCAGAAGGAGGCCGCCTACAACCAGAACCATTTCATCGGTACCCAT
>NZ_JBYCLA010000569.1:0-4434 GCF_057473665.1 Mycobacterium sp. TH-M25 | reverse complement strand
CTGGGCAGATCTCGTGACCGTCAGCGGGCAGTTTTCATGACCGCCACCGGGCACTTATATGGCCGCCACTGGGCAGTTTGCCGTGGCCGCCAACAGTCATGAAAGCATTTCGCCTACAGTCAAGCGACAAACGTCAACGACCGACGATGCCCAGACGCCACGGCGTCAGAGGTGCTCACGGGTGGGGTCTAACTGCGGTACTTGGACTCAGTGATGACATCCAGGTGGCGTCGCGGCGAGGTGAAGATGAGCAAGCGTTCGCTTTCGAAAGATTTGCATCGTTTGCTCGCGGCGAGCTACGGGAACCAAACATCAAACCAATCGCATTTACTGATGTCGTAGGGGCGGACAGTACTCTTGCGGCACAAGGAAAGCACGGGACTTCCGTTCGAGTGAGGCTGAGTGACCCCAATGAGAACAACATTCTCGGCAACACCCTCAAAAACCCAACGATAAAACGGCTCGTCAATCTACTGCGCATATATACGCCTATCGGGCAGGTTAATGATTATCTCGCTCACCCCGCTTTTCACGGCGCGCGCAAGGGCGATCTCGATTGCACAGTTCGATGGACCCATGACTCCACCGAACCCGTCGAGGAGACCGTCGAGTACCGGTACTTGGAGCTTTCAGACCTTCCGAGTTCTCCATCACTCGACTTCAAAGCATTCGTAAACAGTGGAATGCCGGGTCGCCGGTCTGTTCACACGCTCTATCGACGACGCCGTGGAGGGCAGTATTTCCTCTCCGCTGCCGAAATACAGCCGGCTGACATCGTCAAGGAGCTTGAGAACGACCTTAACGAAGCGGAAGCGCTTCCGGGTCTCGTTGGCGACCAGGGGACCTTCGTTGCTGAGATCCCGCGAGGTTTCCAGGTAGCCGTTTCCGGCGGAATGAGAACCGAATATCGCGCTCGTGAACCAAAGTCCACGGCAGCTGCCTTCCGCGGAATAGTCCTGCAAGAGAACCAGTCACCCACCCTTGGGCGTCGCGAGGTCGTTGACCAGCGAAAGTCATTGCCAAAAGTGGCTGCGGATCATGAGAAAGCCTATGAGGACGTTCGAAAGAAGTTGGTCGGTAAGGCGGAGCCGCAACCGCAGACCTTGGCATCTGCCAAATGGTTAATCGAGCATATCGAACGTATCCGCTCAGACCTTCGACACCAAAAACCGTTGTCTCAATGCACCTATATTTGGGCAGGCAAGAATTCTGGCGAAGCCCGAGTTATGCTGATGTTTGCAGAATTGCTTTCCCGCGGAGAATTTGGAAGAATTTTCCTTCTTGAGTGTGGTCTGGCGCATGCATACGACTTCACATTCCTGCAAGAAACGTGTGATGAGCTTGATGCCGAAGTTCAGCGGAGGTTGGTCGAAACGGGCTACGCAGAGCTGCGCGGAGGTGCTAAAAAAGGTGCTAAAAATACACACTTTCGTTACGGAATCGGCGAGTTTAAGGATGCGGGTGCGACAGTCCTTCGCGAGTTCGACGAGAACATTAAACAGAAACAGGCTAACACGATCGATCTGCTCGTTTGCTATGACTTCGACGAGGAGGATGTGACCGACGCGGGATGGACGTCGAGTGACGCCGATGAGTCGACACGCGAATTCTGCGGCCAGACGCACATCTGGCAACCAAGCCCGAGCTACACTTTGCGGCAGCGGGAGCTAGCCGTGGTGTCATTGAAGGGGTTGGTGGAAGAGCTTGTTGCGGACGGCAAGCTAACGGCTTTCACGGAGCCGTGGCCGGATGTGCTCCCGCCAATCATCGGGTCGTAACGATGGGATTGCCGACTCTATCGAGGCCAGCCGTCAGCTGTCGCGCGCCGTCCATGTTGTCGGTGTCTGCCACGCGGATGCCCACGGGCGCCCGCATTAGGTTGTCGCCACGCTCAGCAAGGCTTGGTGGGCGCTTTACCAGCTAAGGCGGCAAGACGGCTAACGATCTCCATGTAGGGGATGTACTTGGTGTTGGCACCCCAGGAAAGCCGAAGCGCGCCTGCGATGCGATCGCGTGCAAGTCCCGCTGCGGTAAGCACGTGGCTGGGCTCGTAGCTCTGGGATGTGCATGCTGAGCCATTCGAAACGGCGACGACGTCCTTGAGGGCGACGATCGCTGCTTCCGAATCGACCCCCGGCACTGAAAAGTTGAGAGTGCTGGGGACTGTCCGTGCAGGGTCACCGTTAATCTCGATCCCGAGAGGTTTGAGCGCCGACAGAAGTTCGTCTTTCGTCGCCTGGCAGGCGCGCGTCCGGCTCGAGGATTCGTCCAGTGCCAACTGTGCGGCAGTCCCGAGGCCGGCGATTAGTGCTACTGGAAGAGTGCCTGGCCGCAGCCCTCGCTCCTGTCCGCCGCCAAACATGAGCGGTGCAAGCGGGGGTCGCCTGAATCTGCGTGTTCGCGAAACTAATGCGCCGATACCCTTGGGGCCGCCAATCTTGTGGCCGGACAGGGCGAGCAGATCGATGCGTGGCTCGCGCAGCAACTGGATGAGTTTGCCGTAGGCCTGCGCGGCGTCGACGTGAAAGAACGAGTCGTGGCCTCTGAGCGCATTGGCGATCTCGTCGATTGGCTGGATGACACCGGTCTCGTTGTTGACTCCCATCACGGATACGAGCAGGGTGTCGGGCCGGACAGCTGAGGAGACTTTGTCGGCGGCAACCCAGCCGCCTGCAGTTGGTGGTAGTAGCTCAACCTCAAAGCCTCTGTTCTGCAGCACTTCCAGTGGTTCTAGCACCGCCTTGTGTTCGATCTGTGTCGAGATGACGTGACGCTTGCCACTGGCATCGCCGTGAGCTGCAAGGCCGAGGATAGCCAGGTTGTCGCTCTCGGTCGCCCCGCTTGTGAATATGATTTCGTCGGGCTTTGCCGCCACCACCGCAGCCACCTGCTCGCGAGCGCGCTTGACGCGATCCTTCGCGGCCTGCCCGTAGCTGTGCGTGCGGCTCCCGGCATTGCCAAACTCGTATGACATATATGCGAGCACCTCGTCAGCCACACGCGGGTCGACGGGTGTGGTGGCGTTGAAGTCGAGGTACACCGGTCGTGCCAGCCCGCTGTGAGCAGCACTGACGACTTTGTTGTCGGTGGTGGTCGTTACGGTCATGGTCAGCAGCATAGTCCTTGGTATGGACAACAGTTTGGAAAAAGATTGGCGTGTTGTATGGACCTATGAGTCCATACACCGTAGGGTCCGGGGGTGTGGGTGTGAAGCCGACTACTGACACGCGTGGGGGCTCGTCGTCGGGCGGTATGGCGAGTGAGTTTGAGTACGTCTTTCCCGCGATACGGGGTGTGCAGGCGGGGCGAGAGTACTACGTCACGATGTGTCCGTTGCGGCTCATCCCTCGCATCTTCCTCTTTAATGAGGAGGAGCTGCCGCCGGAGATGCGCGCTCAACGGCTTCTCAACAAGGCGCGCGTACCCGAGATTTCGCGCTACATCGTGGAGAATCCTCACGGTTATGTCTTCTCCGCGCTGACTGCGTCGGTAAATGCCGAAGTTCGCTTTACCCCGCTGGCTGGTGACGGCAGTCCTGGGGAGCGCTTAGGGACACTCACCATCCCGATGTCTGCTTCTTTCATCATCAACGATGGGCAGCATCGCCGCGCCGCGATCCAGCAAGCATTGGTCGAGAACCCTGCGCTCGGTGACGAGACCATCGCTATGGTTATGTTCATCGACGCCGGCTTGGAGCGGTGTCAGCAGATGTTCGCCGACCTGAACCGCTACGCGATCCGCCCTGCAAAGTCCATCGGAGTGCTCTACGACCACCGGGACCCCATGGCCGCGATTTCGCGTCTGGTCGTCGCACAAAGCCCCCTTTTGCGCGATCTCACCGAGATGGAGACGAGCAACCTTGCGCCGCGATCGCGCAAGCTCTTCACCTTGTCGGCGCTGCACACCGCCACCGGTGCGTTACTCGATGAGGTGCAGCCGGATTCGCTCACTGAGCGTGTCGACCTAGCGGCGCAGTTCTGGCGTGTCGTCGCCGATCAATTCCCGGCATGGCAGCAGGTTTACCGCGGCGAGATCACGGCCGGCGAGGTGCGTCAGGACTTCATACATACCCACAGCATCGCGTTGCATGCATTCGGCAGGGTTGGCAACACGCTGCTGCGCCAGACTACGGACGCGTCAATGTGGGAGAAGTACCTCAAGAAGCTCCGCAGTATTGATTGGCATCGCAACAATGCCGAGATATGGGAAGGTCGCGCAACCACTGCCGGGAAAGTCACTAAAAGCCGCACCAACGTCGAACTAACGACCGCATACGTCCGATCAGCGTTGGGCATGTCGCTTCCGCCTGACGAACAGCGGGCTGAGGATAGCTTCACTAAAGGAGATTCTCAATGAAGTTGTCAAGCCGCCGCGGCGTTAGGTGTGGTGGGTTGATAGGCCTGGTGGTCGCGCAGCATGGCCCACAGGACGTTG
>NZ_JBYCLA010000568.1:0-12544 GCF_057473665.1 Mycobacterium sp. TH-M25 | reverse complement strand
CCATTAGACACTTGTCGTAGAGGACGAACCGACTTTCTAAAGTTCGGTAAAAATCAAAGTTATGAGTGAGGATTATTAGCCGGAAGTTATCATGCTCTGCCATCTCCTTTAGGTACTGGATTATGGCATATTTATTTTTGTAGTCGAAAGAGTCCGCTATGTCATCGATCACGAAAATGGTCTCGCGGTCAGAGTTTCGGCGGGCTTGAACCTCGAACAAGACATTGAGAATATACAGAGCTTTTTTCTCCCCCGTACTCAAGACTTGAAGAAGTTCTTTTCTATCGACTTCTGCTTTGTCTCCCGCGTCCTCAAACTCAAATCCAAGTTTGAGGATGGGCTCCAAGCCCAGCATGACGCGCTCACGGTTCTTCGCGGTCAATCTGAATGGCACAAAGAACCGATCGTTGAAGATGTCGATGACCTGCTCCCACTGCGTCCGCTGATCCGCAGCTGAACGCTCGATCTCTTTCTTCCTGCTGTCTGCCGCCCGGAAACATTGAACTGCAGCATCGTAAAGCATAGAATGGGTTTTCAGATACGATTTCCAGACACGCTCATTGAAGCGGTCGACATTCTCCAGCTCTGTTAGAAGTTCAGTGCGCTCAGAGATATAGGTCGAAAAAGCTCGCGCCTCCGCGTTCTTCATCAGCTGCTTTTCGATACTTGCGAATGTTTTCCGCAATTCAACATCTTCGGAAATCTTTTGCTTCTCCGACTCGATCAGCGCGGCGAGATCCTCGTGGCTAGAAATTTCCTCAGCGGACCCACCGCCGCGCAGCAGAATCGAGTGATTGGCGTCGAAAAACTTGTTATCTGCCAAGCTTTTCGTCACATTGGTTGCATTGTAATAACTGAATGCTTCCCTACTAAAGTATGTTGATGCGTCTAGGAGCTCATTATATCGAGTAATATAATCACTCAGCGCCGCTTGAAAATCAGGCGTTCTCAGGAGCGCGAGCACCTTATCGTCGAACAGAACGTCGTACGGAACATCGGCGTAAGGCGCGACGTCCTGCGCTGATATTTCCTCATGAACGCGAAGCAGCGCAACGAAAAAGCTCTCGTCATCGCTCGTGAATGCCAGCGAGAGAGTTCGCTCTACATCCTTGCGGGTATGCGCCTGTGTCTTTAATGCTGCCAGAAGTTCCCTCTTCGCCTTCAGCACGTCGACCTGGAGGGCCTCGTACTCTTTGCGGAGCTGAGAATCGACAAGGAGCGTAGACGTGGCCTCTGTGGGGCCCATCTCCTCGTCGTACGAGAGGATGACGACCACATCCTCTGGGCTCACTTCAGCGCCTGCCTCATCGGTAATTTCCCGTGAGCTCAACCGGTCAGGAAACATCCGATCATTCGAAGGCCGATCCTTCGCAAGGTCGGCGAACGTCCGAGCAAACGAGGTCTTCATCATGCCGTTGGGCGCATAGATCGCCACCGCCCGGCTCGATCGGAAATCAAACTCGGTGCTGAGCTCGTGAATACCGTGACAATTCTCAAGCTTGACCCGCACCCGCTTCACTGCCCAGCCCCTCTCTGCAGCCGTCAGACTCTGTACACCCATCCTGGAGTGCCGCCCTATCGAACACCGGCGCAGCCACACCGTATCGCCTTGTGGTGACATCGACGGCGCATCGGCACGACAACCCGCGACAAAGTGTCGGGATGCAGACCTGCGGAGCGGGCCTATACCGTCATCGGCAACCCGAGGGCCGCACCGCCGCCACGCGTGGTTGCCTACACTTTCGCCCAACGTCAGCGATTAGCATGACGAAACACTGCCGAGCCTCACCTAGTGTCGCGCGTCATTAATTAGTTTACAGTGTGAGATGATGGTGTATGCCGTCATCTGCACTGGTGATCAGTCCTGAAGATCGTGTGAGGTTGGAGTCGTGGACTCGGTCCTCGACGGTCTCGGCCGGCCATGTCGAGCGGGCGCGGATCGTGCTGGCCGTGGCCGATGGCGCGGGTACTTCCGGTGCGGCGCGGCAGGTGGGAGTGTCGCGTCCGACGGTGATCAAGTGGCGGGACCGGTTTGCCGCGTTCGGCATTGACGGGCTTGCCGACGAACCGCGTAGCGGCCGGCCCAAGACCGTCGATGACGCGGCGATTCTGGCGGCCACGCTGGACCCGCCACCGGAATCGCTGGCGGTCACGCACTGGTCGAGCCGGCTGTTGGGGAAGTATCTGGGTGTCGGGGACGCCACGGTGGCCCGGGCCTGGCGACGCTACGGGGTCAAACCGTGGCGCCGGGAGACGTTCAAGTTCTCCACCGACCCCGAATTGGAGGCCAAAGTCCGCGACGTGGTGGGCCTGTATCTGAACCCGCCCGAGAACGCGATCGTGTTGTGCGTGGACGAAAAGAGCCAGATCCAGGCCCTCAATCGGACCCAGCCGATCCTGCCGATGCGCCCGGGGCTGCCGGAAAAGGCCACCCATGACTACCAGCGCAACGGCACGGCCACCTTGTTCGCCGCGTTGGAGATCGCGACCGGGAAAGTGACCGACCGCTGCTATGAGCGCCACGGCAAAGCCGAGTTCTTGGACTTCCTCAAAGCGGTCGCGCGCGCCTACCCGCGGCGGCGGCTGCACGTGGTGTGCGACAACTACCACACCCACAAACACGCTGACATCACCGCGTGGTTGGTCAAAAACCCCCGTGTGACACTGCATTTCACCCCGACGTCCGGGTCGTGGCTGAACCTGGTCGAGGTGTTCTTCTCGATCATCACCCGCCAGGCCATCCGCCGCGGCTCGTTCAATAGCGTCAAAGAACTCATGGCAGCCATCGGCGCATTCATCGACGGCTGGAACCAACGTAGCCACCCATTCGTGTGGACCAAGACCGCAGACGAAATCCTGCCCCATACCCGTAAACCAAATTCAGACGCGCGACACTAGCTCCTCCATGCGCGGACGACCGTGTCGGCGGCAACTGAATACTGACCGCCACTGTCGAGCGCGCATACCAATCAGATACAGTACGAATTCTATTGTTCAACATCATAATTCGGCGATGCGGCCGTTACCTTGACGGCTCTCACCTCGAGCGGTGTGGAAACGCCGCAGGAATGCGGCTCCCGCTCTCCGGCCATCTCGTTTACGGACCATCCCGCACGATCAAGCGCAGTCCTGCATCAATGGCCTCGAGATCAAGGAGATCTCGGTGGCGGGCCCGCCAGGCACCTGTATCGAGATCCTGACGTAGGCGCTTGAGTCCGGGTTGGAGATCGTCCGGCCGGAGCCGTGCTAACCCGGAGATGCAACGCCGGACATCCGAGTCAAGGTACGCGGCCGGTCGACGCCAATAGGCCGGCCCGAAGCCATCCGAGCAGTCGTGAGGAACGAGAACGGCCTCGACCCGGTCGGCGCCGATGACCTCCGCAACCTGCTCGACGGGCAACTCGGAGGCTGCCGACACGCTACCGGCGGCCGGGAAGTACTCCCGCCAGAGCCAAAAAGCGCTGTGAATCTTGGGCTGGTAGGCAAACAGGACGATTCGGCGAGCGACGCGGGCAAGTTCACGCAACCCGCCGAGAGGATCGGACCAGTGGTGAATCGTCAGGATGCCCATGGCGGCGTCGAAGCTCTGGTCCAACAGTGGTAGAGACTCAGCGACTGCCCTGATGCAGGGCGCCGCATCTGCGCGCCGCTGTCTGGCCATCTCCGCGGAGGGCTCCACAGCTAGGACGAAACGGTCGGCTGGCTCATACGAACCCGTGCCGGCGCCGACATTCACTACGGTCCGAGAATCGCCGAGAGCGGCCATGATCCTGGCCGCGATTCGAGGGTCGGGCTTGCGAAACCGCCTGTAGCCCTGACCTATCCGGTCATAGGAGGTCTCAGAGGGCGTACGATTCATGATTCAGCGTTTACTGAGCGTCTTCATCGTTCGCCCACTCGGTCCAATGTTGCTGCAAGTGCGTAACGAATTCGTCAACGCGGTAGTCCGGGAAATGCATTCGAGCGCCATCAAGCGTGGCGACCTTGGTGGTGCCGGGAATCAGTTTGGCCAGGCGTTGCGCCCATTTCAGCGGGAAGAGCATGTCACCCGTTCCCCACACTATGAGTGTGGGGACCTTCAGTTGGGCTAGTTGGGGTCGTACGGCGGCCAGGTCGTGGTTCGATATGGCTGCGGTCAGGCGTGCAAAAGCGCGGGAGGATTGCGGTGTTCCGAAGACGGGACGGTAGTAGGCCTCAACCACCTCCGCCGGAAGCCGACCCGGGTGCGGATCACCGGCGGTCAGCCCGCCCAGTTTCAGCCGGCGACTAGCGACGATACGTGGTCCCAGTCTCGCCAACAGTCCTGTGCGCGCTGCAATCGACACGGGTTTGAAAAGGGCGGGCGGGGTATTTCCTTCGGTGTCTCCGTTGGTCACGGTGAACGTGGCCAGGCGGTCACCGAGGTGGGCTGCGACGACCTGCGCGACCGCGATCCCGGTGTCGTTGGCCACCAGATCGAAGTGATCCAGCCCGAGTTGATCGCAGAGTTCGATGACCCGCTGCGCCAGACCGGTCAACGACACATCCCCGTCCGCGGAAGCCGGCGGGGTGTGTCCATGTCCGGGCAGATCTAGGGCGATGCAGCGCCGGTTCTCGTTGGCGACTCGCGAAATCACGTGACGCCACAGCAGGCTGTTAGTGATGAGACCGTGAAGGAACACCGCTGGCCTGCCTCGTCCGACGTCGAGGTAACTGATCGCACCTGATGCGGTAATGGCGTGGTGCCGGTGTGTTTCAAGTTCGGCGATATCCATAGGCAGCCGCCCTTCAGCTTTTGAGTACTCAGGCAATGTCACATACCACGAGTATGCGATCGACTATTCTCTCAGGTGTGGACACTGTCAAGAGTCGCCGTACCGAATATGCGGAGCAGACGCGAGCAGCGTTAGTTAGCGCGGCCGCCGAGGCGTTCGCCAAGCACGGATTCACGGCCACGTCGATCACGCAGATCGCCGCAGCCGTCCGCGTCACCAAAGGTGCTGTCTATCACCATTTCTCAGACAAACAGAGCCTCTTCGAAGCTGTGATCAATCACTACAACGAAGCAGCCCAGCAGAAAGTCTACGAAGCTATCGCCGAACACCCGAACGACATCTGGGAAGCGGCATTGGCCGGCCTCGAAGCAACGCTAGACATCTGCGCAGATCCGGTCGCAGGGCGGCTGATCTATCTCGAAGGGCCCGTCGGCCTGGGCTGGAGGCGTTGGCGAGAGTCCGAACGCCAGTACACTCACCACAACGTGCGCCAACTTCTACTAGGCGGCGTCCAGGCAGGGATCTATCCGAATGCCATGCCAATCGAGGCGATGACTGAGGCCATCTCCGGGATGATCACCCACGCGGGCATCGCACTCGCTGAAGCACCTTCCCGCCAACGCAAACGCATCCGCAGCGATCTCCAGGCCGCCATACAACGCGTCCTCACCGGGCTGAGATGCGCTTGACCCCATTCGGGCACCCGGGCGCAGAGCTGTCCCCCGCCCCGCACAGCAGCAACTCGCACCTGTCGAGCAAGCACCGTTACCAGCTCTTGGCGCGCAACGTTATTGAAATATAGCGCTTCTTAAGTTGTTGCCAGACTTTGGTGTTCGTCACTCATGGTCGCGCAGACGCGCGGGTTGCGTCCGGCCAAACGGGCATGACCAAAGAATTGCGGCCAGCACTCGAGCGAGAACTTGCTGCAGTCGCTCGGTGTCCGTTCTCATTGAATCTGGGGCACATTTACTAGTCTGACCTGCATTGCCCCAGATTGGATGAGAATTTCGATCGCGACGTTTCTCATTGAATCTGGGGCTACCCTGCTTCCGCGCCCGGCTGCGAGCGCAGCAGGGTAGCCGGAATGGTCTCCTGTCGATTCCGTTGGCTCGGGTACGTCTTCGGTATAACTACTGTGATCGTGTCTCTCGTGACACACGATCATGATTCTGTGGTGCGCTCGCTCGTGTTGGTAGTTCGGGTGCCGGCTGCGGCCTTTGAGCACCTTGGCCACCGCCCGTTTTAGATTGTCATAGCGGATACGGGCCGGGACATCACCAAAGTGGTTGAACGCCAACACATGCCGATGCAGGAGCGCCTCCTGGCCCTGAGTGGTGAAGTTGCTCCGAGCTAGAGGGCGAACGCTCCGCCTTTGATGAGGATGAGGGCCCCGATTGTGATCAGTGCAACGGGCAGAACGATGTGGCCCCAGCGTGAGAGTGCTTTGGCGATGATCGGGTGGGAGGCGAAATATCGGCCGGCCGCGCACCAGATGGCCACACCGATGAGGAACACGATGATGTAAACACCGATGGTGGCGATCGTTGAGACGGCGAAGATCGGAACGTACACGCCGATGTTGTCGCCGCCGTTGGCGAAGGTGATGACTGCGACCTGCCAGGTGCCAGGCGTCAACAGTGTTGCGGGATCATCGGTCGGCGCCGGTTGGGTGCGGCGATCCCGCCAGGCCAGCCATGCCGCCCGCAGCCCCAACACGATGGGCAGCAGCCCGAAGTACGGCAGTGCGGCTGGAGGAAGCAGCGTGGCACCCAGGAGTGCGCCGCCGACCGAAACTGCCAAGATGGCGGTGAAGCCGAGGTACTGACCGGCGGTCACTCGGATGGCTGCGCCACGATGACCGGGCGCCTGGCCGAACATCACCGCGAGGACCACGATGTCGTCGATATTGGTGATGGCGAAGGTGGCGATCGCCTGAACGAGTGTGGCTGGGCTCAGCACGGCCAATGCGACCAGCTTCGAGTGAAATCCCACCGCATCGGGTGAGCCTACTGCTCAGCAGGCCCCGCGCTCCCGCGCACCAACGACCTCCAGTGGGGCGGAAATTCATGACGACTGCCGGGGTCAACGGACTTGACGAAATACATGCCTCCGGTGCCACGGAGGTGGCTCCTAGAGGTATCGACATACGTCATCGGCGCTGCATGATTCCGGGTCGACGCTTTCGGCGCCCTGCCGCAGCCGGGCGATGGTCTCGCGCAGTGCCACCAGTGCGCTGATCTGCTCGTCGAGGTCGGTCAGTCGGATGTCGAGCAGGTCGCGCACGTGCGTGCACGGCGCGTGGCCGCTGTCACGGATGTCGAGGATCTGCCGAATCTGGGCGAGGCTGAACCCGGCGGCCTGTCCCCGTCGGATGAAGCCGACCCGGGCGATCGTGTCGGCGGCATAGTCGCGATACCCCGCCGGGGAACGTTCGGCGGGCGGGAGCAGGCCTTCGTCTTCGTAGTAGCGCAGCGTCGCGGTGGTGGCCCCGGTCGCCTCGGCGAGCTTCCCGATTCTCACGATGTCTCCTCAGAACACTTGACCTTCAAGCCTACTTGAAGGTCAAGGATGGGTGCATGAGTCAGGGATTGGACCTCGCGGTCATCGGTTCCGGCGGCGCGGCGATGGCCGCGGCGATCCGCGCTACCGCGCTCGGCAAGTCCGTCGTCATGATCGAGCGCGGCATCTTCGGTGGCACGTGTGTCAACACCGGCTGCGTGCCGTCAAAGGCCCTGATCGCAGCGGCCGAGGCCCGGCATACCGCAGCCGACACTGCCCGGTTCCCGGGGATCGCCACCACGGCCGGCCCGGTGGACATGGCGGCCCTGATCGCCGGCACGCACGATCTGGTGGAGTCGCTGCGCTCAGAGAAGTACCTCAACGTGGCCGAATCGTATGGCTGGCAGCGCATTCAGGGCCAAGCGCGGTTCGCCGGAACCCCGGACGCGCCCGTCATCGAGGTCGGCGATGCCACCATCGAGGCCGAGCACTACCTGATCGCCACCGGCGCGAACCCAGTCATCCCGCCCGCATTCGAGGGCGTCGCCTACCTGACCTCGACCACCGCGATGGAAGTCACCGAGGTCCCGGAGTCGCTGCTGGTGATCGGCGGCGGCTACGTCGCGTTGGAGCAGGCGCAACTGTTCGCCCGGCTCGGGTCAACGGTGACGGTGCTGGTCCGCTCCACGCTGGCATCGAAGGAAGAGCCGGAAGTCGGCATGGCGCTGCTGGAGGTGTTCGCCGACGACGGCATCCGGGTGGTGCGCCGCGCCACGGTGAGCGAGGTCGAGCAGGCCGACGATCAGGTCACGGTCACCGCGACCATCACCGGCGGAACGCAGCAGTTCCGTGCCGCGAAAGTCCTCGTCGCCACCGGCCGCCGTCCGAACACCGACGGCCTGAATCTCGAAGCGGTGCAGGTCAAAACCGGCGAGAACAACGAGGTCGTGGTGAGCGACGGGCTGCAGTCGTCGAACCCACGGATCTGGGCGGCCGGCGACGTGACCGGGCACCGCGAGTTCGTCTACGTCGCCGCCCATCACGGCGCGATGGTCGCCGACAACATCTTCACCGACGCCGGCCGCAGGGTCGACTACCGCCATCTGCCCCGCGTGACGTTCACCAGCCCCGCGGTCGGTGCGGCCGGGACGACCGAGGCCGAGCTCCTCGCCGCCGGGACACGGTGCGACTGCCGGGTGCTGCCGCTAAAACATGTGCCGCGTGCGGTGGTCAACCGAGACACCCGCGGTTTCATCAAACTCGTCGCCGACGCCGGCACCGGCCGCATCCACGGCATCACCGCCGTCGCCAAGGATGCTGGCGAGATCGCCGCCGCCGCGGTCTACATCCTCGACGCCGCGATGACCGTCGACCAGGTCGCCGGGTCCTGGGCCCCGTATCTGACCATGGCCGAAGGCATCAAAATCGCCGCCCAGTCCTTCAGCGCCGATATGTCCCGACTGTCCTGCTGCGCATCCTGACGCATGGCTCACTCGAAAGGTTCCTGATGCCCAATTTCCTTGACCGCCTGACCATTCCGGAAGAGTCCGGGCTCGACCCGACGATGCTGGTGCCGTTGCTGCGGCTGCTCGCCGCCGGCGAGCCGGTCACCGTGGAGGCGCTCGCCGCGGCCGTCGGCCTCCCGGTTGACGAGGTGACCCGGCGTCTGGCCGCGGTACCCGACACCGAATACGACGAGCAGGGCCGCATCGTCGGCCAGGGCCTGACCCTGCGCCCGACCCGCCACCGATTCACCGTGGCCGGCCAAGAGCTCTACACCTGGTGCGCCCTGGACACCCTCATCTTTCCCACCATCCTGGACCGGCCCGCCAGCATCGAATCCGAATCACCCGTCAGCGGGCACCCGATCAGGGTCTCGGTCGGCGAAAACGGTGTCACCAGCGTGCAGCCCGAGACCGCGGTGGTCTCGCTGGTCAACCCCGACGACCTCACCTCGATCCGGTCCTCATTCTGCAACCAGGTGCACTACTTCACCTGCGCGCAGGACGCCGCGCCGTGGCTCGCCGAGCACCCCGAAGGTCAGATCGTCAGCGTCGCTGAGGCCCACCAACTCGGCGCAGCCCTGACCACACAAATCCTTACCCAGCTCCATACCCCGCCAACTGCCCACCCCGGCTGCTGCAGCTGACCAGCCGCACCCAACCTGATGAGGAGAAATCAATGAATCAACGTCCACGAAGAAATCCCGTGCTGCTGGGTGCGGCAGCGGTGCTGGTGACGGCCCTGTGTTGCGCCGCGCCAGTCCTGATCGCCGGCGGCGCGCTCGCCGCCGTGTGTGGACTGCTCGAGAATCCATGGGTCATCGGGGCAGCCGTCGCGCTGCTGCTGGCGGCTGTGGTCGCCTTCGCCCGCCGCGGTCAACGCGGCGATCACTGCTGTCCCGCCGACAGCCATTCACCCGCGACGCACACGCTCGACGACCTGACGAAAGGAAGCATCGACAATGTCTGAAACGCGTTCGTTTACACCCCACAGGTGGGCGGGCGTTACGGCTGTGATGCTGGCAGCGGGCGCGCTGACCGCGTGCGGCCAATCGGCCACAACCAGCAATCCGACCTCACCGCCACACGCCAACGCCACAACCCAGGCGACGGCGGCGACACTGACCACGGTGGACGGCAAAACCGTCGAACTGCCCGCTGCCGCCCCGACCGCGATCCTGTTCTTCTCCTACGG
This sequence comes from Mycobacterium sp. TH-M25, assembly GCF_057473665.1. Taxonomy (NCBI): domain Bacteria; kingdom Bacillati; phylum Actinomycetota; class Actinomycetes; order Mycobacteriales; family Mycobacteriaceae; genus Mycobacterium; species Mycobacterium sp. TH-M25. The sequence goes on along the minus strand of NZ_JBYCLA010000568.1, from coordinate 2,594 downwards.
GTGCGGCGAATGCGTCGGCGGCGGTAAATCCCTGGCCGCTGCTCGGGCGGCCGTGGAGAAAGCCGGAGGCAGCGCCAAGTTCCTAGCCGTCGACATCGTCCCCACCGAGAAACCCGCCGATGTTCGCCACTTCCTGGACCAGATCGGCGGCACCAGCCTGCCCGCGGTCGTCGATACTAACGGGGCCCTGACCAGCCGCTACCAGGTGACCGCGCCGACCACCGCCCTCGTCATCGACCCGTCCGGGCAGATCAGCTACCGCGGCCACGCCCCGTCCCAGGATCAGATCCTGGCCGCCCTCGGCAGCAGCGCCGCACGGTGAACCTGCTCGCGCTCGCGTTTACCGCTGGCATGCTCGCCCCGGTCAACCCCTGCGGGTTCGCGCTGCTACCGGCGTGGATCACCGGCACCATCGCCACCGGCGGCACCGATGCGGTGCTCGTGCGGCTGGCCCGGGCACTGCGCACCGGGGCCGTCCTGACCATCGGGTTCACCGGCACCCTCACCCTCGCCGGTATCGCGATCAGTGCCGGTGCCCGGACCCTGGTGACGGCTGCTCCCTGGCTCGGGATCACGATCGGGCTCACCCTGGCCATCTTGGGCGGCTTCATGCTCACCGGCCGCACCATCGGTCTGCGTATGCCTGCCCGGACGCGTCATCGGCCGGACTCCCCAACAGCCGGTGGTGTGCTCGCGGCCGGAATCGGCTACGCCCTGGCGTCACTGTCCTGCACCTTCGGGGTACTGCTCGCGGTGATCGCCCAGGCCCAGGCCACCAGCGGATGGGGCGGTCTGCTGGCAGTGTTCACCGCATACACAGCCGGTGCCGCCACCATCTTGATGCTGGTCAGCGTCGGCACCGCCATCGCCGGCACGGCCCTGACCCGGCATCTGGGTATCCTCGCCCGCCACGGGACCCGCGTCACCGCCGTTGTCCTCATCGCCACCGGCGCCTACCTCGCGTGGTACTGGCTGCCCGCGGCCACCGGGCACACCGCCAGCGGCGGCAACCTGCTCACCGGCTGGTCGGCCACCGCGACCGGATGGCTGCAGGACCACGCCCTCCCGGCCAGCGTCATTGCCGCCTTCGCTGTGGTGGTCAGCGCGGTGGCCGCGTGCTGGACCACCCACCGCCGGCCAATCACCGGCAAGCAGCGCCGCCGGTGATGATTCACCGGCCGATACACCCAGCCAGATACCACTGTCCCTAACGATTAGAAAGCCGATAGATACAACCGTCGGACACAGTCAGATGCACACCACAAGTGCCTTACTGATAAGGCACATTCAAGACTGCCGACCCCTAAGCGCGACACGCCAGTTCTGCGCCGTCTGAGCGTGTCGTCAATACGGCAGTGGCGAATAGGCGTCGGTACTGCGCCCATTGCTCGACGGGGGTGGCGTCGGCATGGTGGGCGCCGGTGCGTTCGTTGATGCGGTCGAGCAGTAGCGTCGGCCAGGCGGGTTCCGTTGGCGTCCTGGGCTGTTCAACCCGAGGGCGAGCTGTGAGCAATGTTGCGGCTACGGCGATCACATCGGGGTAGGCCACCACGTGCGCTTCTAGGCCATTCTGCAGAATCCCCGCCGCCACGTGACGCTCTGCGTGAGCCCAGAAGACCAGGATGTGGCGGGCGTCGCCCAAGGCGTCATGAAGGTCGACCTCTGAATACTGACGGGCCAAGCGCCGATGCGTGCGCCCGGCACTGAGCACCGTGGGCCGGTCACGAAGATCCACCTGGTCGTCAAGAACGCGCGTTGGTGAACCGATCCAGCGTCGGTGACGGTGGCATACGGAGACATGTGCAGGCAGGTAGCAGTAGACGGGTTCGTGTATTCCCTTGCGTGCCATACATCTTTGACACAAAGGGCGGCGGAGATATTGCTTGAGCGCGGTGGGGTCGCCAGCAAGCCCGCAGAGACGGGACCGGATTACCTGCTCAGGTTGGCCGCTGACGACGGCCAACCAGTCCGGTCGCGGCCGGGCTGCGCATGATTCGGCGACATGGCCGCGCAGTGTGGAGACGCCGATATGGTTGGCGCGGGCCAGCCTGTCGATGTAGGACGATACGGCTTCCCAACGGAACGGTGCGATCGTTCGCGGGAGCCGCTGGCGTGGTCCGCGCGGCCACGGCCTGACAGTTGCCACGTCAGCTGGCCGTGCGGGCCGCGGCCGTGTGGGCGGCGTAGTCGATCAAAATATCGTCCATGGCCTCGCGGGTGATGTGCTCGGTGCCGTCGAGCATCGCTTGGATTGCTGAAGCCCGGATCAAGTGGGCCAGGCTGCCGATCATCCCGCCGGTGCGGCGGTGCAGGTAACGGGCCTGGGCGACAAGGCTTCCCGGTTCGTGTCGATGCAGACGCAAGGTACCTTCCATGGCGGCGACGAGTTGTCGCCACTCCTTGGCGTCGGGGAATGCGCTGGTGTGGATCACCCCGCAACGGCCGGCCAACTGCCGTCCCCGCGTGCCGGTGAACAGCCCCGAGCGTTCCACTTCGATCCCGGCGTAAACGAATGTCGCAGGCAGATGCTCGGTGAAGTATTTGAGGTGGTCGGACAGTTCTTCGCCGGCGCGGGTGTCGAGGTTGAGGTTGTG
>NZ_JBYCLA010000567.1:0-3867 GCF_057473665.1 Mycobacterium sp. TH-M25 | reverse complement strand
CCGGCGGCGTCGTCGACCACCAGATGTGGGGACAATGCGGGTTCGACGTTGATGGCCATTGTGATCTCCTCCAAATCTTGTCTGGCCCGGGTTGGGCTCCTGGGTATTGACCCCGGCCGCGACGAGAATTCACCGCGGCGGCGCAATTCAACCGCGGGGCACCGACAGATTTTGGCGCCGAGTGTGGGGCCTATGTACGTCAACCGCCGTGGATTCGTCCATAAGCCCCACGCTCGGCGGATCACTACGCCGTGGAGAGAATCTGGTCCCAGCCCGCCACGGACTCTGGGCTACGTGCTGGGGGTCCCACATAGAGGGCCGACGGGCGGACGAGCTTGCCGAGTCGTTTCGGCTCGAGAATGTGGGCGCACCAGCCCGCGGTCCGACCGCAGGTGAACATCGCCGGCATCATATTGGCCGGCACCCGGGCGAAGTCCAGGATCACAGCGGCCCAGAATTCGACGTTGGTCTCGATGGCTCGATCCGGACGGCGCTCCCGTAGTTCCGCCAGCGCGGCCTGCTCCAGCGCGACCGCGACCTCGTGGCGCGGTACCCCCAACCGTTCGCAGGTGGCCCGCAGTACCCGCGCCCGGGGATCCTCCGCGCGGTAGACCCGGTGCCCGAACCCCATCAGCTTTTCGCCGCGGTCCAGGATCCCCTTGACCAGGCCACGTGCGTCGCCGTTGCGCTCGACCTCTTCAAGCATTGGCAGCACCCGAGCGGGCGCCCCACCGTGCAGCGGTCCACTCATCGCACCGATCGCTCCGGACAGCGCTGCCGCCACGTCCGCGCCGGTCGAGGCGATGACCCGCGCGGTGAACGTCGACGCGTTCATGCCATGCTCGGCGGCCGACACCCAATAGGCGTCGATGGCATCGATATGTTTGGGGTCAGGATCGCCCTGCCAGCGAGTCATGAAACGTGCTGTGACCGTTGGGCATTCATCGATTGTTCGCTGCGGGATCGCTGGCTGATAGATGCCGCGTGCGGACTGCGCGACATAGGACAGCGCCATCACCGACGCCCGAGACAGCTGCTCCCGGGCGGTGGCGTCGTCGATGTCCAATAGCGGCTTGTATCCCCAGATGGGCGCCAGCATCGCCAGGCCTGCCTGGACGTCGACACGCACATCGCCGGTGTGGATCGGCAGCGGGAATGGCTCCGCCGGGGGCAGGCCGCTACCGAATTTGCCGTCGACCAGCAACGCCCACACGTCACCGAACGTGACCCGGTGGTGCACCAGATCCTCGATGTCAACACCGCGGTAGCGCAGCGCGCCACCATCTTTATCCGGCTCGGCGATCTCGGTGGTAAAGGCCACCACGCCGCTCAGGCCAGGGACAAAGTCTTCTGGGACCACAGTCATGGGGAAAATTCTCCCACCTGGCCCGGGCCGATGCTACCGGTCGGTAACACGCCCAGGGTCGCGCTGGCGCGATGGCAGGGCCGGATGACCAGCACCTGTCGAGCAACCTCCGGGTCGACGCTATCGGCTGCTATCACCCCGCGGGTAGCGTTGGCGCGATGGCAGGACCAGATGACCAGCACCCAGTGGTGATCGCAAGCGCGGCGGAGCCGGGCGCAGCGGGTCACCACTCATCGCACCCAGTGGTGATCGCAAGCGCGGCGGAGCCGGGCGCAGCGGGTCACCACTCATCCAACCTGTCGGGGATGCGGGTGGAGTACGGCTCCGTCGAGAAGGACGGCAGCCCCGATCTCGACACGGACTGGCTAGATGACGGTTGGCTTGCGCTGTTCTGCAAGTGGATTGACGACGCGCAGCGCGCCGGAGTTGCCGAGCCCAACGCCATGGTGCTGGCAACCGTCGCAACCGGCAGGCCGGTGAGCCGATCGGTGTTGTGCAAGAGCGCGGATGAGGCAGGAATCACTTTCTTCACCAGCTATGACTCTGATAAGGGCGACGAGCTGGCGGCGACGCCGTATGCTTCGGTGACTTTCCCGTGGTATCAGCTGGGGCGGCAGGTGCATATTCGCGGCCCGGTGAGCAAGGTCGACCCGCAGGTTAGTGAGGACTACTGGTCCAAACGGCCGCGCGGCTCGCAACTGGGGGCATGGGCGTCGCACCAGTCGCGACCGATCGCCTCGCGGACGGCGCTGCTCGATCAGCTGGCAGAGGTGACCGCGCGCTTTGCCGACTTAGAGTGCGTCCCGATGCCGCCGAATTGGGGCGGATACCTCATCGCGCCCGAGGTGGTGGAGTTCTGGCAGGGCCGGGAAAACCGGGTGCACAACCGGATTCGAGTGATCGGCGGGTGTATCGAGCGTCTGCAGCCCTAACCTGGTGAGGATGTGCTACCGGGCGTTGAGAGCCAGCTCACGCCTCGACGGATCGGGGCTAACCTGATGGACCGCCGTGAGATTCTTAGACCCGACCCCGGGCAGGCGCTCGGTTGAGGTAACGACTACCTTCACAGCTATACCAACAGGAATATTAGCCAGAGCGCAAAGGGGTTCTCGTGGCCGACACCGACGACACCGCCACCCTGAAGTACCCGGGAGGCGAGATCGACCTACAGATCGTCCGCGCCACCGAAGGTAATGACGGCATCGCGATCGGCCCGGTGTTGGCCAAGACCGGGTACACCACGTTTGATGTCGGCTACGGCAACACCGCGTCCACCAAGAGCTCCATCACCTACATCGACGGAGACGCCGGTATCCTGCGCTACCGCGGCTACCCGATCGAGCAGCTCGCTGAGAAGTCGACTTTCCTCGAGGTCAGCTACCTGCTGATCTACGGTGACTTGCCGAGCACCGATCAGCTCGCTGAATTCACCCACCGGATCCAGCGCCACACCATGCTGCACGAGGACCTCAAACGGTTCTACGACGGCTTCCCGCGCAACGCGCACCCGATGCCGGTGCTGTCCAGCGTGGTCAACGCATTGAGCGCCTACTATCAGGATGCGCTGGACCCGATGGACAACGGTCAAGTAGAGCTATCGACGATCCGACTCTTGGCCAAGCTGCCCACCATCGCTGCCTATGCCTATAAGAAGTCGGTCGGCCAGCCGTTCCTTTACCCGGACAACGCGTTTTCGCTGGTGGAGAACTTCCTGCGAATGACGTTTGGTTTGCCGGCTGAGCCCTATGAACCTGATCCTGAGGTGGTACGGGCCCTGGACATGCTGTTCATCCTGCATGCCGACCACGAGCAGAACTGTTCGACGTCAACCGTGCGCCTGGTGGGCTCGTCGCGAGCCAACCTGTTCACCTCGATTTCGGGCGGCATCAACGCGCTGTGGGGACCGCTGCACGGCGGCGCCAACCAGGCGGTGCTCGAGATGCTCGAAGGTATCCGCGAGAGTGGCGACGACGTCGGTGAATTCGTCCGAAAAGTCAAGAACCGCCAAGCCGGTGTGAAATTGATGGGCTTTGGTCATCGCGTCTACAAGAACTACGATCCGCGGGCCCGCATCGTCAAGGAACAGGCCGACAAGATCCTGGCCAAGCTTGGTGGCGACGACGATTTGCTGAACATCGCCAAGGGGCTCGAGGAGGCGGCGCTGACCGACGACTATTTCATCGAGCGCAAGCTGTACCCGAACGTCGACTTCTACACCGGCCTGATCTACCGGGCCCTCGGCTTCCCGACCCGGATGTTCACCGTGTTGTTTGCGTTGGGTCGGCTGCCCGGCTGGATTGCGCACTGGCGTGAGATGCACGACGAGGGCGACAGCAAGATCGGCCGTCCGCGCCAGATCTACACCGGCTACACAGAGCGCGACTACACCGCCATTGAAGCGAGATAGCTATGGCGGTCACTGTTGTTGGGTGAACTGCAGGTTTCTCGTGTAGTGGCTGTGTGACACCGTCGCTGGTGCGTAGTAATAGATAACGCTTTTT
>NZ_JBYCLA010000566.1:0-3357 GCF_057473665.1 Mycobacterium sp. TH-M25 | reverse complement strand
GCTGCGGCGCCGGTTCAAGCCCGCGACAGCGCTCGAAGACATCGAAAAGCACCAGGCGACAGCCATAGTGGTGGTTCCGGTCATGCTGTCGCGGATCCTCGACACGCTCGAGAAAATGGAGACCAAGCCCGATCTGTCCAGCCTGCGGGTGGTGTTCGTATCCGGATCGCAGTTGGGCGCCGAACTGGCCACCCGCGCGCTCGACGACCTCGGCCCCGTCATCTACAACATGTACGGCTCGACCGAGATCGCGTTCGCCACGATCGCGGGACCTAAGGACCTGCAAATCAACTCGGCGACAGTTGGTCCGGTGGTTAAGGGCGTGAAGGTCAAGATCCTTGACGACAGCGGCAAAGAAGTGCCGCGCGGCCAGGTCGGCCGGATTTTCGTCGGGAACGCCTTCCCATTCGAGGGCTACACCGGCGGCGGCGGCAAGCAGATCATTGACGGCCTGTTGTCGTCGGGCGACGTCGGCTACTTCGACGAGCACGGCTTGCTGTACGTCAGTGGCCGTGACGATGAGATGATCGTTTCCGGCGGCGAGAACGTGTTTCCTGCCGAAGTCGAGGATTTGATCAGCGGGCATCCCGACGTGGTGGAGGCCACCGCGATCGGTGTCGACGACAAGGAGTGGGGCGCTCGACTGCGCGCCTTCGTTGTCAAGAAGCAGGACGCCACCATTGACGAGGACGCAATCAAAACCTATGTCCGCGACCACCTGGCCCGCTACAAGGTGCCGCGGGAAGTGATCTTTCTCGACGAGCTACCGCGTAACCCCACCGGTAAGGTCCTCAAGCGCGAGTTACGCGATTTCGAGGTTCGTTAACGGCAATCTCGGGGCCTCCCTTACGGTTACCGGCGGGCCTGAATGGTGCGCGTGACTTGGGCGGAGAGCTTGGGGTCGGTCAGGAGTTGCTCGATCAGTGCGGTAAAGACCTCTTGTCCCGTGACGCGGGCGACGCCGAGGTGGTCGGCGGCTTGTTGCTGCCAGAGGTCGAGGGCTCGGTGTGTCGCGAGTGAGAGGTCAACAGTTCGTCGTGTTCGCTGCTCGCGTGTTGGTTGAGCGGTCTCTCGTCCGAGACCGGTGAGGCGCTGGGTCGGTCCTGTCTCTCCGGGTCTGGGTGGCGTGGCGACCCTCGGGTGCGCACGGAACCCTCCGACGCTGGGTTCGTTGTGGCCGGGTACGGCACTCATTGCGACGACCCCCTCTGGGGTGCAAATCAGTAGATCTGGGTATCAGTATGCGCTTCGTTGATGAAGTCCTTCGATTGGATATCACCGTTGCCGGAATTCTTGAGGTGCAGGGGCCCCGGGGGCTGGCGGTCGCGCCTGATCGCCTTTGATCGCCGAGAGGATAGCCGCGGCGGCCTGGATGTGACCCAGGCATCACTTAATCGAGGTTTGCTACCGCTCTGATAGTAATGCGGGACTTCGGTCAATCATGATCCAACTATTTGGGCCAAAGTCATTAAATGTAAAAATCCGTATTTACTTAGTTAAGTGGATCAGTAAATGCCATGCTAGCTCTAGATATCACTTACTACTGAGTTACTGAATACAGCACCTGTGGAATTTAGTCTGCTGCCGAATTGGGTGAGCACTGAAGCGCGACATGGGGACGGAAAATATTAGGTGTATACAGTAGCTGTCTTCTGGATAGATAGTAGAATGATTTCTACTATCTAGATGTCATATAAAACGTGCCTAACGCTAAGTCTCTGGCTTTCATATCGGCTTCACGATCGTGGAAGGAGCTAGCAAATGTTGATCTCACTGTTTTCTGCCCGTAAGGCCGCAGCTCGTGCGGTGGGTGTCGGCGTGCTGAGCGGAGCGATGCTCTTCGGCGCTGCCCCAGTGGCGCAGGCTGTGGAGGTGGCCACCCCGACGCCCAGCGTCGCAGGTGCCGACTCGCCTAACGGCGTGCCTGGCGTACCGGATGTGTCCCGGGCCGATCTGAACAACCGTGCGGATTTCGGCCGTGTCGTCCCCATGGATGACGACTGGTGGGATCCCGACGACTGGTGGGGGCCTTGGTGGCCCGGGTGGCACGGCGGGCCGTGGTGGCACGGCGGGTGGCACGGCGGGCCCGGGTGGCACGGCGGGTGGCACGGCGGGCCCGGGTGGCACGGTGGCCACGGAAGGCACTAGTGATTGGTAGTGCAACCACCTGAGGGAGGCCAGCTGCACGCCAATCGGCCGGCCGCCGTTACGGGTCGCGGGGCAGCCCCAGCAGCCGTTCGGCGATGGTGTTGAGCTGCACCTGCGATGTGCCGCCGTGTATCTGAATGCAATTCCGCGTGCAGCATTGGACCACCGCCGGCGCCAACGCCGCCGCTACAGCGGCGGCGAACTCGACCCCGGAACAGACTATGTCTCAATCATTCTAGCTAGCTTCGTCAATCGCGTGGGCGGCGTCCTACACTGCGGCGGTGGCCCGTTCGATGTCGGCGATCATCTCTGCGTATTTGTGCTTGATGGTCTGGAGCTGGCCGATCGGTCTGCCGAACTGCTCGCGGAGGATGAGCCAGCGGCTCGGCGAGAACTCTCACCGCCATCGCTCGTTGATCCAGTTAGCGATGGTGTCGGCCTGCTCGCTGCGCGCGCCTGGGGTGGTGAAGTAGTGGTCGGTCTCGATCGAGCAGTGCGTCTTGTCGGTGCTCGCCAGCGCATCGTGGATGCGCTGGGCGTCGGACGGGAAGACTCCGGTATCTGCCTCGGCGTTGATCACCAAGGCCGGGCAGGTGATACGGGCCAGGTGTGGCTCGGCCCGGGTTTGCGCCACCCGCAGGCTCCACATGCTCAGCCAGTTGTGCAGCGTGCAGGCCGCGGCGATGCCATATGCGGAGCGGTTTGCCTTCCCCGGGATGCCCGCGTAGCACCGGTTGGGCGCACGCTTGGTCGGCTCGATGCTGGGATCCACCATGCGTGGGTCGGCCCAGGTGCGCATCACGGTAAACGGCCGATCGGAAAACCCAGCTGCGCGAACGCGTTTGAGCTCCCTCTCGGCCCAGTTGGTGATGGTATGGTTGCGCACGGTCTGCGCCAACCGGTAGCGGGTGACAAATTCCGGCGTGTACGGCGGGCCGTTTTGTGTGTTGTACAGGTCCAGGTCGGGATCGGTGGCGACCGGGTCGCCTTCGTCGACGACGGCGGCATCCATCCAGGCGGTCAATACATCCGGGCGCCCAGGATGCGCGGCGGTAGCGACATAGCCGTCGGCGGCGAGCAACTCTGTCAGTCCGGCCGCCGGCCGCATACCTTCCAGCGGAGTGACGTTCGGGTCGACCGCCTGCGACTGGTAGGCGGCCATCAACGAGCCTCCTCCTGAATTGCCGAGCAATACAACAGTTTCCACGT
>NZ_JBYCLA010000565.1:0-4015 GCF_057473665.1 Mycobacterium sp. TH-M25 | reverse complement strand
ATGGGGAACTGGTCGTCGTGGCGGCCGTCGGCGATCTCGGCCGCGGCGGCCATGATCGCGTCCGCCTTCTCCGGGGCCAGCAGCCCGAGGTCCTTGTTCACCTGGGCGCAGGCGCCCTTGAGCAGGCCCAGCGCGCGGATCTGCGCGCGTTCCAGGCCGCGCCCGGAGATCGGGAAGTTCTCCACCGCGCGTTGAGTCTGGGCCCGCCACAACGCGTGTGCGGGTACCCGGACCTCGCCCATGGTGTCGTGCTCGATGCGGTACCCGGCGTGATCGGAGCGGTCAGCGGTCAGCGGCCACGGTCCGCGGCGTGCGGCGATGCGGCGATATCGGGCACCGAAGTAGGTTCGACGGTTGTGGGAGCACACCAGCGCTCCGCGGGATAAGCTCGCCGGTGCGGCCGCCGGTCAACAGCGCATCGCCGATCTGATCCAGACGCTGATTGACCGCCAATAAGCGGCCGACGTTCTACGTCGGCTCGGCGGCGCCGAGCGCGTTGACGCCGACGTTTGTTTCGCCGTCGACCCGGCCACCGGAAAACAGCTGTGGCATGGCGCTAACCAGCTGAAACGGCAGATCATGTCCGCCGACACGCTGCGTGACGCCACCTGGCTGTGAATACGGCCGCTGGCCGACGTAATAACTGGTACCGTAAATAGACACCATATAAGGGTGTCATAGTGCGGTACCACCGTGATAACATGCCTGCATGGTGCGTCCTAGAAGCTGGATCAGGCTTGCGGGTGTAAGTCCCGTCCCGGTAGGCACCGGAGCGCCGGGTAGCAGGCCCCGGTTCGTCGTTGAGAGGCGGCGGGCTAAGCGGGGTGTCGAGAGCCTCTTTGGAGGGAGCAAGTGCGCGGGCCGTAGTGCCGCTAGGCGCGAGTCCTGCAGCCTCGTCAAATGTACAACGGAGGAGCCGAGCCGCTCATGTCACGGCGAAGGCCTATGTCCGTCGAGCCCCGGTCCGGGGTTAGCTCGTCGGGTCCTTCCGGGGTATGGGGAGCGGCACGTGCACACAGTCTGGTTCGGAAGGGGAGAGACCCGTCTGCCTGGCCTGCGTCCGGCAAAGACCAAGGGTATAAGCCGATGGTGAAATCCTTTGGAGGGCAGCGGGAGTCCGAGGGGGTCGTAGTACCGCTGATCGGCGTGAGAGACACGCCGGGAGGGAAGGGCCCCTGCTTTGATCACGCGCGCGAAGCGGGTAAGCATCAGGGCATGACCGAGGTGACTCGGTCCAATTACCCCGGCAAGCCATCGCTTGCTGTAGCCGACGACGAGCCGTTGGTGGCCTCGCCGGTGAAAGTGCAACAACTGCAACGGGTGCTATGGGCTGCGGCCAAGCAGTCTGAGGGTCGGCGTTTCCACGCTCTGTATGACCGTGTCTACAGGGGTGACGTCCTGTGGGAGGCGTGGGAGCGGGTGCGTAAGAACAAAGGTGCGGCCGGGGTGGATCGGATCACCGTGGCTGCGGTGGAGGACTACGGCGTGGACCGCATGTTGCGCGAGTTGCGTCGTGACCTTCGCGAGGGTGTGTATCTTCCCGCGCCAGCCAGGCGTGTGGAGATTCCGAAACCACGAGGTGGTAAGCGGCCGTTGGGGATTCCCACGGTGCGAGATCGGGTGGTCCAGGCGGCGGCCAAGATCGTGTTGGAACCGATTTTCGAGGCGGACTTTTTGTCGTGCTCGTTCGGGTTTCGGCCGAGGCGGTCGGCGGTGATGGCCAAGGAACGCTTGCGGACCGGGTTCATCGAGGGCCAGGTGTTTGTGGTCGAGTTCGATATCGCTAATTTCTTCGGCGAGATTGACCACGACCGGCTGCTCACGCAGGTGGGTAGGCGGGTCTCGGATCGGCGGGTGCTCAAACTGCTGCGGTTGTGGCTGCAAGCAGGAGTGATGGTCGAGGGGGTGACCCAGCGGACGGTCGCGGGCACCCCGCAGGGCGGGGTGATCTCGCCGCTGTTGGCCAATATCTTTCTGCATGTGCTCGACACCGAACTCGCTGCCCGTGGGGTGGGTGAGTTGGTGCGTTACGCCGATGACGGTGTGGTGTTGTGCCGCACGGCGGAACAGGCCGAGCATGCTTTGGCGGCGGTGGGAGAGATCCTGGCGTCGTTGGGGTTGCGGCTGCATCCGGAGAAGACGAAGGTGGTCGATCTGCGGGCAGGGCGTGAGGGCCTGGACTTTCTGGGCTGTCATTTCCGCGCCCGCATGTCGGGGCGGTTGTGGGAGCAGAAGCGGGTCATCCGCTACTACTTGCACCGCTGGCCCAGTCAAACGGCTATGGCCCGGTTACGGGCCAAGGTGCGCGACCGCACCGGCCGCAACCGGGTCGGTCTCGATATCCGTGACGTGATCGCGGAGTTGACGCTGATTCTGCGCGGCTGGGGCAACTACTTTCGTACCGGCAATGCCGCCGTTAAGTTCCGCCAGATCGACCGGTACGTGTGTTGGCGGTTGTTTCGCTTGATGGTTAGAAAGCGGGGCCGCAATCTGCGTGCTGGACAAGCTGAGCAGTGGACCGAAGAGTGGTTTAACGGGCACGGCCTGCACCGGCTTCGTGGCACCATCCGTTACCCGAAAGCTGCGTAACCATGTCTAGAAGATCATCGGTAAGCCGTGTGCGGGAAAACCGCACGCACGGATTGAAAGGGGGAAGGGGAAACGGGCTCAACGAGCACCGCGCCCCCGACTACCAATGACTGCTGAGTACTCCACGCGGCTGCGTCTGGATGAACCGACACGCCAGCGTCTTGAGGACGTCATCTCCGTTGGCCACTATCGCAGCGGCAACGCCGCGATCGTCGACGCGATCAATCGGCTCTGGGAAGCATTGCGCGAAGAAGCCCTCGACGCCGCCTACGCGGCAGCCGTCGAAGCAAACCCTCATTACCCATATGAATCCGAGACCGAGCGCGTGACCGCACGCACGCGCCGCAACGCACGCCAGAAAGCCGCCGCCGAGTGAAACCTTTGCGCGGGCAGGTCTACCGGTGCGACATCGGCTACGGCCCAAAGCCTTGGCTGATCGTGTCGAACAACCCACGGAATCGCCGTACCGCGGATGTGCTTGCGATCCGGCTCACAACCACACCGCGCCGAATACCCACCTGGGTTCCCTTGTCGCCCAACGACCCATTGAGCGGGTATGCCAACGCCGACAACATTGAAACTCTCGGCAAGGACGAACTTGGCGACTACCTTGGAACGCTATCCATTCCGACCATGCGGCTGGTAAACGGTGCACTCGCCGTGGCCCTGGCTCTCCCGGGGGCGCAGCGGCCCGAAGAGTCACGGTGACGCATTGAAGGGCGCCGACAAGCTCGGTCGGCGGCGGCAGCGTCGCGGTGGTTTGGTTACGGGGTCGATGCGGTGGCGGCGCGCGTGTCTGACGCCACCGCCGTTACATTTGATGTTGGTCTGATGTTGGTCTGATGTTGGCCATTGTTGGCCAACTGTGCCGGGATAGCGGTACCGCTGGCACCGGCGGTCACGGTGGCGGCGTTGGAACACATCCCGGCCAACCGGGTGTGGCCGGCGGGAAGCCGGTCGGCACATCGGTGGCTCCGTCGGGCCGGACAGCGAAGGCAACAAAGGTCCGGGCGTCGGCGGTCGGGGCTATGACTCACAAGAGAATCCTGTCCCGGATTACTATCCGGCGCCCGAGCCGATAGTCGGGGCGAACCTGACATCGTAGCGGTCCGGCCAGAGCGCTGACGGCCGGGAGCCGCTGGCGTTCTCTGCCGTCAGGCCTGATTTCCTCCGCAACGGTAGAGCGGAGGGCCTGAATTCGGGAGTTACTGTAAGCCCCGTCCGGGTCAGGACTCGGCGTCGACCCGGGCCATCGCCAGCACGTCGAGGCGGCGGTCCAACTCCTCGATGGAGAGCTTGTCTCCGATCAGGCCGCGGTCGATCACGGTTTGCCGGATCGTCTTGCGTTCCTTGAGCGCCTGTTTGGCCACCGCGGCGGCCTCCTCGTAGCCGATCGCCGAATTCAGCGGCGTCACGATCGACGGGG
>NZ_JBYCLA010000564.1:0-11904 GCF_057473665.1 Mycobacterium sp. TH-M25 | reverse complement strand
CAAGGCCAACGCGGCCGGGTTGCCGTTTTCGGGGACGACGCGCTTGTACTGGTTCTCCACCTCGCAGCGGCCCTCACGGATCTGGCGCAGCAGCATGGTGACCGCAGCCAGAATATCCAGTGGCTCGAATCCGGCCACCACCAACGGCTTTGCGTACACGTCGGGCACGAACCGGTACGGCCGGTTACCCACGACCGTCGAGACATGTCCGGGGCCGATGAAGCCGGACAGCCGCAGATCCGGCGACTCCAGGATGGCCTTGATCGGCGGCACGATGGTGACGTGGTTGCAGAACACGCTGAAATTTCGCAGGCCGAGGTCGCGGGCGCGAACCAGCGTCACCGCGGTCGAGGGGGCCGTGGTCTCGAAGCCGATGGCGAAGAACACCACGTGTTTCTCGGGGTTGTCGACAGCGATTTTCAGCGCGTCCAACGGGGAGTAGACGAACCGGACGTCGGCGCCGCGTGCCTTGGCGTCCAGCAGGCTGCCGGCCGACCCGGGCACCCGCATCATGTCGCCGAAACAGGTGAAGATCACGTCGGGTTGGCCGGCCAGCCACATCGCGTCGTCGATACGGCCCATCGGGATGACGCACACCGGGCACCCCGGGCCGTGCACCAGTTCGACGTTGTCGGGAAGCAGGTGCTCGATGCCGTGCCGGTAAATGGTGTGCGTGTGCCCGCCGCACACCTCCATGAACTTGAAGTGGTCAGGGCCGCTACCCGCCAGGTGCCCGATGGCAGCCAGCAGCTTGCGTGCCGCCGCCGGATCGCGGAATTCGTCAACGAATTTCATGGCTTTCCCCTTAGGTTTGATGTGCCCGACTCCTCCGGGGGCCGTTACCGGCCCGCATCGTCGCCGGGCTTACACAATCGCCGACGAGTCGAAGGCTTCGATTTCGGTGGTATAGGCCTCGCCGAGCTTCTTGACAGCGGCCAGTGTCAGCAACGCCTCGGTCTCGCCGATCTTGGCCATCGCGAACCCGACGTGGACCAGCACCCAGTCGTCGGGCTCGGGCATGTCGCCCTCCAGCAACCGCACGCTGATCGTGCGCTGCACACCGCTGACGTCAACCTTCGCCAAATAGTTTGCCGGATCGGTGATCTCAACGATCCGTCCCGGAATCCCAAGACACATGTGCGGTCTCCTCCTTTCGTTGGGTTGACTCTGCGCCCAGTGCGCAAAAGTGCGAGAAGGGTGCGCCATCAGCGCAGAGTCAACGCCTCCTCTTCGTCAGCAGATCCGCGGCAGCGGGTCGCCAACCAGCATGTCGACGATCCGGGTGCCACCGAACCCGGTGCGCAACACCACGCTTTCGGCCGGTTCGGCGACGATTTCGCCGACCTCGGCAGCGTCGGCGCCCAGCGGATGTGACCGCAGCGCCGCCAGCCCGGCGTCGGCCTCCTCGGGTGCGACGACCGCGACGAATTTACCCTCGTTGGCGACGTAGAGCGGATCGATGCCGAGCAGCTCGCACGCGCCATTCACCATGGGTGCCAAGGGCAGCCGGTCCTCTTCCAAGAGCACCCCGAGTCCGCAGGCCTGGGCCAATTCGTTGCAGACGGTCCCGACCCCGCCCCGGGTGGCGTCCCGCAGCCAGCGGGTGGCCGGCGCGGCCGCCATCAGCAGTTCCACCAGCGGACTGAGCGACGCGGTGTCGGAACGGATGTCGGCCTCGATGGCCAGATCACCCCGGGCCAGCATCACCGCCATGCCGTGATCGCCCATCGAGCCCGACAAGAGCACCTTGTCCCCGGCGCGTACCGAGGCGGGCGAAAGTGTGCGCCCCGAAGGGACGATGCCGACCCCGGTGGTGGTGACGAACATGCCGTCGGCGGCACCCCTGGGCACCACCTTGGTGTCCCCGGTGACGATCTGCACGCCCGCGTCGGCGGCGGCAACCGCCATGTCGGCGACGATCTCCTTCAACTCGGCGATCGGAAAACCCTCCTCCAGCACGAACGCCGCCGAGATCCAACACGGCACCGCGCCGGACATCGCGACGTCGTTGCAGGTGCCGTGCACAGCGAGCTCGCCGATGGAGCCACCGGGAAAACGCCTGGGCTGCACAACGAATGAATCGGTGGACATCGCCAGGCGCTCACCGCCGGGCAGCGTGATCACCGCGCCGTCGCCGAGTGACTCCAGCAATGGATTGCGGAAGGCCTCCATGAATACCGCGTCGACGAGCGCGGCGGAAGCCTTTCCGCCCGCGCCGTGCGCCAAGTTCACGTGGTCGTCGAGCAAGCGGGGCCGGCGCCTGCGAAACACTTCGATCCGCTCGATCACCTCGCCTTCGGCGAACCCCGGCCCCGACGACAGGTAGTTCCCTGCTGCTGTGTTTATTCGCCGCTCCTCCCCATCGCTTCGCTCTGTATCGTCGCCGGCGCTGTTCATGCGGCCCCCACACCTTGCTCGTCGGACCGTTGCTGGGTGGCCGACCACAGTTGATAGCCCAGCAGCGCTTGGGATTCCTGAATTCGGTGCACACTTTGCGAGCGAACGATGAAGCAGGCGTCCACGTTTGGGTTGTCCGCGAAAGCGCCGCCGTCGGATCCGGCGAAACCGACCGTGTACAGGCCGCGCCGGCGCGCCTCGGCCAGCGCGGTGAGCAGGTTGGGCGAATTACCGCTGGTGGACATCGCGATCACGATGTCACCGTTCTTCGCGCGGGCGATCAACTGGCGGGCGAATACCAGCTCGAACCCGACGTCGTTACCCAGCGCGGTCAGTATCGCCGGGTCGGCGGTCAACGACCACGCGGGTAGCGGCTTTCCGGCGGGCGGGCGGGAGAACAACGCGGCCAACGTGGTGGAATCGGTGCAGCTGCCGCCGTTTCCGAAGGTGAACATCCGTCCGCCGGCTGCGAAGCGGCGTGCCATCTGGGTAGCAGCCTGATCCAGTAGATCGGCGTTGTCCTCCAGGGTGGTGCGCCGCAGCGCCACACTCTCGGCGGCCTTTGCCTGCGCTGACGCGGCAAGATCGGCAAGCAGCGATTGCGGGTCGTCCTCCTGTGCATCGATGAACGGATACAGGAAATTGGTAGGTTCTTCGCTCATGAATCTGCCTCCTCCTCGTCGAGGCGGCTGATCGCGGTTCCCGCGTGCACCAGAACCAGCTCACCCGCGTCGACGGGGTCGATCAGCGCCGTCGCCACGCTCTCGACACCGTGGGCCGTGCGCACCGCGGCCATCCCCCCGGTCGACGGCGCCACCACCTCACCCAGGCGTCCCTCGTCACTGCACGTGACGCAAACCTCCTCAGCAGATGCGGGTTTGAGCAATCCCGAGTGCTCAAAACACACGTGGGTCAGCTCCCACAGCAGGTGATAGAACAGTACGAAGCCGCCCGTCGCGGGAACACGAGGGTCGGGGTCGTCGAGCCACAGCACGTGATTGGCCGCGCCCGCCGTGGGTCGGTCACCGCTGCCGATCCAGATCGTGGTGGCGCCCCAGGCCGGGCTACGGCGCATCACCGAACGCAGCTCGAGGTCAGCGGCGGGGCCAACCCCGATCACGATGTCGCCGGGCCGAACCGACACCCGCACCAGGTCGATCAGGTTCGGTCCGGTCAGGGCAACGGCCGGCAGTGCCCGCGTTCCCATGATCACCGGATGCACGAACTCGACCGCGATGTGCAGTGCATGCGGCTCCCACGTCGGTGCGATGGACCACATCGTCGCACCCGCCGCGAACCGCTTGGCCAGTGTGAAGGCGGCCGCGGCCAGATCGGCGGCCAGCTCGGCGCCGAGCCCGCGATCGATGGTAGTGGTGGTCATCGCAACCGGCCTTCTTCCAGCGCGATCAACACCGAAATCGCGGCCTGACCCAGCGCCAGACCGCCGTCGTTGGGCGGCACCACGTGATGGGTCAGCACGTCGAATCCTGCCTGCTGCAAGCGTTGTCGGCATCCTTGCAGCAGCAACACATTCTGGAACACGCCGCCGGTAAGGCCCACTAACCCCACCGGTCCGGCAACCATCTTCACCACCTCGACGACGGCGTCGGCCACCGCGCGGTGGAACCCTGCGGCCAGTGCCGCCGGCTGCCCGCCCGCTCGCAGCGCCGACACCATCGCCCGCAACATGCCGGCGGGGTCGATCACCCCGTCGGCACGGACCGCCAGTCGCAGCTCGAGTCCTGCGGTCTCGCCGACGGAATCGGCGAGCGCCTCGAGTTCGATGGCGGCCTGGCCTTCATAGTCGATCCGCTGCCGCACTCCTAGCAGGGAGGCGACCGCGTCGAACAGCCGCCCCATGCTGGAACATGGCACACACCCGGTGCCGGATTCCAATTGTGAACGGGTGAGCCGTAGTTCGGCCGGCGTCGCCGCGCTCACCGGGGGTAAGTCCGGGGTCCAGTCGATACCGGCCTTCCACAGCTGGGACAGTGCCATCCGCCATGGATTGCGCACGGCCGCATCACCGCCCGGCAGTGGCACCGGCAACAGGTGGCCGACACGAGCGAATCGGTGACTGTCCGGCCCGAGCTTGAGAATCTCGCCGCCCCAGATGGCGTGGTCGCAGCCGTAGCCGGTGCCGTCAAACGAAACACCGATCACGGGTTCACCAAGACGTCCGTGCTCGGCCAGCAGCGACACCACGTGCGCGTGGTGGTGCTGAATCAGATCCAGTGGTCGAACGCCGGCACGGCGCTCGGCCCAATTTCGGGTGTGATATCCGGGATGCAGGTCGGCGGCCAATCGCACCGGCTGGTGCCGGATTTCACTGAGTTGGCCCACCGCGCGTTCGAATGCCCGCAGGGTTTCCCATGTCTCCATGTCGCCGATGTGCCCGGACAGATAGGCGCGTGCCCCGTCGGTGAGGCAGAAGGTGTTCTTCAGTTCGCCACCGACCGCCAGCACCGGCGGGCCGTCGAGGCCGAGGTCGATGGGCAGCGGCGCGTAGCCGCGGGATCGCCGGATCGGGAGTTCACGATCGTCGACAACGCGTACCACTGAGTCATCGCACGGCACGTGGATCGGGCGGTCGTGGTCGAGCACCGCGTCGCACAAGGGGGCGGACGGCCGCAAAAGCCTCTGTGCCGCATCGTCGTCGGTAAAGCAGATGGGATCATCGGAGCGGTTGGCGCTGGTCAGCACCAGGGCATCGGGGGCCAGCGCTTGGACACCAGGGGCGCCCGGGACCGGTGCGAGTAGCAGGTGATGGATCGGCGAGTACGGCAGCATCAGCCCAAGCAGTGGGCTGCCCGGCGCGACGGCCTCGGCGAGCGGGACGTCGCGACGACGCCGCAACAGCACGATCGGCCGCGCGGGACCGCAGAGCACTGCGGCTTCGGCGTCGTCGATGTGTGCATAGCGACGTGCGACGGCTAAATCTCGCACGAGGACGGCGAACGGCTTGGCGCCCCGCGCTTTACGGCCCCGCAGCGCAACCACCGCCGCCTCGTCGTCGACCCGGCAAGCCAGGTGATAGCCGCCGACGCCCTTGATCGCGACCACTGCACCCGCGGCCAGTGCCTGCTGGGTGGCGTCCAGCGCGGCATCGGATCCGGCGACCCGCTCGGTGTGCGCGGAGAACCACAACGACGGGCCGCAGTCCGGGCAGGCGATCGGCTGCGCGTGGAAGCGGCGGTCGGTCGGGTCGTGGTACTCGACGGCGCAGCGCTCGCACATCGCGAATGCCGACATGGTGGTGGCCGGGCGGTCGTAGGGCAGGGCCCGAATAATGGTGAACCGCGGACCGCAGTTGGTGCACGTTACGAAGGGGTGCCGGTAGCGACGATCGCTCGGGTCGAACAGC
Source organism: Mycobacterium sp. TH-M25 (assembly GCF_057473665.1). Taxonomy (NCBI): domain Bacteria; kingdom Bacillati; phylum Actinomycetota; class Actinomycetes; order Mycobacteriales; family Mycobacteriaceae; genus Mycobacterium; species Mycobacterium sp. TH-M25. The sequence goes on along the minus strand of NZ_JBYCLA010000564.1, from coordinate 6,143 downwards.
TCGGCGATGCAGTCGTCGCAGACGGCGACATCGGGTGGGATCGGGGTGGTGGCACCGGCGGCCGGCTGGCTTTCCACGATGCGAAACCCGCTGTCGCAGCGCCCGTCAGCGTCGACGTCGACGACGTGGACGGCACTGATCACTGCTAATGGAGGCATTTCGGTGCTCAGCCGGCGACGGAATTCCGCAATGCGGGCGCCGGATCCCTGCACTTCCAGGAAGACCGCGCCTGAATCGTTGCCGACAAATCCGGTCAGCCCAAGCTCGGAGGCGATCCGGTGGACGAACGGACGGAACCCCACTCCCTGAACGACACCGGTCACGGTGAACCGCTGCCGGATGCCATCGATGTGCACCAGCGTCTCAGTCATCGTCGCGGCCCCGGCCCATCAGCTCCAGACCGGTCATCGCCTGCTCGGCGCCGGCCCGGTCGGTCTTCTCGACGACGAACCCCATGTGAATGATCACCCAGTCGCCGGGTGCAAACGTCTCCTCCGGCAACATGCCGACATTGACGTTGCGTTGTTTTCCGGCGACGTCGACCAGTGCCAGTTGCCCCTCGTAACCATCCAGCATGCTGACCACTTGGCCCGGTAGGCCCAGACACATCGGTCAGCCCCGCCTTTGCGCCGACGTCGCCGGCGATCGAGTCTGCAGGCCCGCGACGACTTCCGCGACGGCGTCGACGGCCCGTGGCACCGCCTCCGTGACGGCCTCGGTGAGACCGATACCGTCGTCGACGCTGCCCACTTCGCAGCCGATGACGACCGTGTAGGGCGGTTGGCCGCCGAGCGCCGTCAGGCTGGCGAACACTGCGGCGGGATCCATGCTGTGGGTGTCCAAAGCGCCGGTGGCCGCGTGTGATTCGTGGTCGGCTTCGAAGACGTGCAGAGCCCCCGGGCTACCGCGATTGGGTACCGCGTCGACGAGCACCAGCGCATCCCAGCCGTCCAGCAGGTCATAGGCCAAGTGCATGCACCCGATGCCGTAGTCGACGGCCCGCACGCCCGAATCGTCCTGCCGGACTTGGACATGCCGGACTACCTCGGGGCCGAACCCGTCATCGCCGAGGAAGATGTTGCCGATACCGGCCACCAGGATGCGCACTGGACTCGGACCGCCCGGTGACCCTACATATGCCGGATCTTGAGGTATCGCCGGGCATCGGGGAGGGATATCAGCCCTACCGTGATTCCGGCCAGAACGACCAACCCTAGGATGCCGACGAACACCCATCCTACGATCTCCATATCGAATTCCCTTCTGTAGTGCTGGTTTCGAGCGGCTCGACTTCATCGGGGGAGAAGTACAGGTAGCGGCCGTACCACTCGTGCAGGTCGGCCGCCGGATCGTCCTCGACGACGACGCCGACGTGCTGGTTACCGTCGACGTCTTCGTGCACGGTGGTGACGCGCGCCGTCTTGCCGGCGAAGAACAGGTCTTGTGCGTCGGCTCGACGCCCCGGATGCAGCAGTACCCGACTGCCCCGCGCCACCCGGACGCCGTTCACCAGCACCGCGTCGAGGTCGGGCGCTACGGCGTTGTCGGCCAGCGGATCCCACCAATCGATGCCGTCGGGCACCTCCGGAATCAGGCCCGCGGGCTTCCCCGGGTCGCGGAGGGCGCCGTGCAGGCGTGCCATGGCTTCGGGCGACATCGAGTCACAGCGGTCGATGATCTGCGCGGCCAGCGGATCGGTGGCCCGGGCCTGCGCCTTCTCCTGGTCGGTCATCGTCATCACCCGCAACGTCAGGATCTCGTCGATCTCGGTGCAGTCGTAGAGCGCGGTCTCGCTCTGTTCGGCGACCTCGGGGTGGTCGTAGAGGATGATCGGTGAGATCAGCAGCAGATCCCCGACGCCGGGCGGGCCGGCCAGCACCGGGAAGCAGCGGTGCTGGCTGCAACGGGACACCGCGTCGGCGGCGGTCAACGGCGGCTCGAGGAGCGAGACGAATGCGCCCCCGACGACTTCGGCGATGACGTGGGTGCCGATCAAGGATCGCGCGATCGCTTCGGCCTTGTCGGCGGCAGGTTTACCGACGTTGGTGATGCTCACCGATACCCGTTGCAGCGCGCCGTCTGGCTCGATTCCTATCGTCACGCGGGCGTTGAGTTCTCGCCGTTCCCTTACCAGCCAACCGTTCTCGACCGGTTCAATGCTGGTTGACCCCGCGGCGGTCAGCGGCAACATCCAGGGCTGAGCCGAATCGTCGAGTGCGAAAGGGCCAAAGGATTCCTCGTGTTCGACCGCTTCGTCCCACGTCAGCCACGAACCGGACGATGTGATCAGTTCGTCGACGGGCTCGAAACGGCCGCCACCGGCGTCGCGCTCGGCGCGGCGGTGCTGCAGTTGCAGGAAGCGCACCACCAGCGTGATTGATTGCGCTCCGTCGACGAGGAACTGCGCGGTGATGGTGTCATCCTCGCCGACCCCGGCGTCGGAGGAGCCCGCGGGGCCCAAAACACCCCACTGCCAACGTGATCGGTTCCTGCTTGACGTCGCGCGGTACGGGTAGAGCAGGTAACCCTCGTACAGCACGGCGTCGGCGACGGCACGGGCCCGGTCCCAATCCGCGGTCATCGCGTCACCTGGTGCGCCGCGCCCAGCAGCGCGGTGACCGCGTCCTCGATACTCATCAGGCCGCGCGCCGACTTGTAGGCGGCCAATGCGGCCACCGCGTCGTGAGACAGCCGCACCCACCCGGTGTTCGGGTAGTGCAGCCGGATGAGTTCGCGCCACACCGCTACCGGCATGTCGTAGTGGTCCTCGCAGCCCCACGACACTTGCTGGACAGAGAAGCCGCGCTGACCCGGCGTGAATACCGTTCCGCTGAAAAGGAATTGCAGTGGAACGGCGCCGTCGCGCAGCGCGTGCAGGTACTTGGCTGCCGCGACCTCGAAATCGTAGGTGCACTCCAGGGGCAGCGTGATCTCGCTGGTGCCCAGGAACGCCGGCACCATCGCCGTGCAATGCTGCCACAGGAAGGTGTGTTGGGTGGTGGCCCAGCGTTCGCGTGGCCCGAACAAATCCGTCAGCCCCGCTGCTTCGTCGTCGGAGTAGCCGCGTCGCAATGGTTCGATGCGGACTTGGCAGCGCAGCGCGATCGCGTGCACGGGCTCGTCGTCGGGTGCCGAAACGCGCACGCGCGCAGTCAAGGTCGGCACAGCCGCGTAGGGCTCGGGTATCACGTCCAGGACGGTGAACGCCAGCCCGCTGGTCTGGGTGGTGGGGCTGGTCATCGGGGTTGCTCCGCGCTGCGGGCGGCCAGCTGGGCGAAGAACGCGTCGATGAATGTGCGCGCCTCTTGCCCGCCGTCGAAGCCGCGCCACAACATCCGCAGCCCGCCGACGAACTCGTAGCAGGCATCGATCGGTACCAGATAGCAGTCGGGCTCTTCGTCGTCGCGGACTCGTACCAGCAGTGCCTCGACGTCGTCGGCGAGCAGGGCCACCCTCGGGTCAGCCGCGTTGATCGCGGTCCACGCCTCGAGGTCGAGATCGGACTCGGTTGCCCCCGCCGGTCCCGGATAGAACGCGACAGTGCGATCCAGCGCGGAATTGCGAAAGAAGAACGCCAGGCCGACCGGGATCTGCAGCAGTTCCCAGGTGCGGCGATCGAGCGCGAAGTCGGGAAAAGACAGGTAACGGTCGGGCACCGAGCGGTAGCGCAGCTGCGCGTGGCTGTCGGTGAACAGCAGATAGCAGCCACGGCAAACGCACATCAGTTGCCGCCCAGCCACATTCACCACGTGCTGATGCTCGTCGGCAATGCTCTCCGAGCACATTTCGCAGCGCTCGCCGACTGGCTGCGGTGCCCGCCGGTTGTTGGTGATTCGACTCAGCACGTCGTAGGCGCTACTCATTGGCGGCGCTTCTCCTCACCGCTGCGCTCCGCATCGTCGCCACCGCAGGTCATGCCGGCGCGCCCATCGGCTCGGCCGATACCGCGATGGACAGCACGCCGTCACGCAGTAGCAGTGGGATGGGATCGAGGTGTCGCGCCGGGCCACCGGCCAGCTCGTCGAGCCCTGCCCCGGCGTGTACGACGTCGAAATGCGCGCGGCAGCGCGGACATCGCAGCACCGGATCGCCACCCGCGGCTCGTCGGTGCAGCGCCGCGCCGGCCAGCGATCCGTCGCAGGCGGGGCAGTGGTCACGATAGGCATACAGCTGGTCGCCCACCCGGCAGGCCAGCACCACGGCGCCGGCCACTGAAAAGCCGCCGACCTCGCCGGGGACCAGATCGGCCACCGCCGGCAGCGGATGCCACGCCGTCGAGGCGCCGCCGTTCGCATGGGCCCTGGAATGGACTTGGGCCAACAGTGATTCCGCCGGAATCACCGTCGCCGACTCGGCTGCCGAGGCTTCGGGTGCCACCACGTCAATCGACGAAACCTCCGGTGCAGCAGCGCGAATCGCGTCCTCGACGGCCAGCTCCAGCGTCACCGCCGACGACGGACAACTCTTGCAGCTACCGGCGAACGCAAGCTGCACGGCGTCGCCGACGATGTCGAGCAGATGCACATCGCCGCCGTGTGAGCCCAGGTACGGTCGGACCCGGTCGAGTGCGTCGGCAACCCGGCGACGCAGGTCGTGCGGATGCAGGCCGTGCACGAGCAGCAGGCTGGCGACCAGGTCGTCGGTGGCCAGCCGCTCTATCGCCGGCTCGTCGATCAGTGCGACGATCCGAGCCAAACCCGCACCGTAGAGATCGACGACCTCGCGAACCAAGTGCTCGGCGCGCTCACGCGCCACCGTCCCGCCGGCCGACGTCGCATCCAAGAGCGTCTGGATCCGATCGCCCGCCGAGCGCCACAGCGCGTCCCCCTCCAACGCCTCGGGGCGATCAGCCATCTATCACTCCCCGGTCGCCGCTTGCGTCGGTGAGTGCAGCCGCTGCAGCGTCTTGCCCTTGCCCAGGTACATGTGCACACCACAAGGCAGGCAGGGGTCGAAGCTGCGCACCGTGCGCATGATGTCAATGCCCTTGAAATGCTCCCGGTCGTTCTCCTCGAAGATCGGTTGTCCTTGCACCGCATCCTCGTAGGGGCCTGGTGTGCCAAAGCTGTCGCGCGGGTTGGCATTCCACGGGGTCGGGGGGTACGGGTGGTAGTTGGCGATCTTGCCGTCGCGAATAACCATGTGGTGGCTCAGAACTCCGCGCACCGCCTCGGTGAAGCCGCAGCCGATGCCGTCTTTGGGCACGTCGAAGCGCTCCCAGGTCTTGGTGCGACCGGCCCGAATTTCGGCGAGTGCTTTCTCGGCGAAGTGCAACGCGCACGCGGCCGCATAGGCCTGGAAATAGGTCCGCGCCCGGTCGCGCTCGATGGTGTTGGACCCGTGCTGGGGGATTTTCCACTCGAACTCGACCGGCCCCTTGAGCGCAGTCTTGGGCAGGTTGATCTGCACCGAATGGCCAGTGGATTTGACGTAGCCGATGTCCACCAGGCCGGCCAGCGCGGTCGACCACAGCCGGGCGAGCGGGCCGCCGCCGGTGTCCAGAGCCAGGTGATCCTTGCCGTCGAACCAGCGCGGCGACATCACCCAGCTGTACTTGCCGCCGTCCATGTCCCGTTTCTGCGGATGCGGGTTGGTGTGCTGGTTCCACGGATGGCGCCGATCCACCGGATTACCCAACGGATCGGTCTTGACGAACATCTCCTGTTCATTCCAGTCGTCGTAATACGAACTGCCCAAAAGGATCCGGATGCCGAGATTGATGTCGACCAGCGAGTGCGTGACCAGCTTGCCGTCGACGACGACACCGGGCGTGACGAACATCGCGTTGCCCCAGCGCTCCATGTCCTTGTAGTCGAAGTTGCACACGTCGGGATCCTGGAACGAGCCCCAGCAGCCGAGCAGCGTGCGCCGCAGGCCCACCTGCTCGTAACCCGGCAGCGCCTCGTAGAAGAAGTCGAACAGGTCGTCGTGCATCGGCACGACCTTCTTCATGAACTCCACATAACGCATCAGCCGGCTCATGTAGTCGGTCATCAACTGAATGGTCGCCACGGTGCCGACCCCGCCGGGATACAGCGTGGACGGGTGCACGTGGCGACCCTCCATCAGGCAGAACATCTCCCGGGTGTACCGGCTGACTTGCAGCGCCTCGCGGTAGAACTCGCCGCTGAACGGGTTGAGCG
>NZ_JBYCLA010000563.1:0-11586 GCF_057473665.1 Mycobacterium sp. TH-M25 | reverse complement strand
AAACACAGCACAACCATGAAAGCCATACCCGACGCCCCTGGGCAGTTCGAAGCCTACGGCCGAGGGCAACAACCACCCATCTAGAAAGGTAGGGAGGGACTATGACCGGCCAGACTATCCGTTCTCGCTCGGCGTTCGATGGGCTGGGTTATGCCCATGCGGTCGAGAACGTGGTGGCCCAAACCCAACGCCTCTACCTCGAAGACGGGGTACCGTGGGTCGTTGGTTACTCCGGTGGCAAGGACTCAACCGCGGTCCTGCAAATTGTGTGGCTAGCGTTGGAAGGTCTGCAGCCGGAACAGCGGACGAAGCCGGTGCAGGTAATCAGTACCGACACCCTGGTAGAGAACCCAGTCGTAGCATCGTGGGTCACGCATTCGTTAGACGTGATGGCCGAGGAAGCCGCGAGGCAGGGTCTACCGATTACACCGAACCGGTTGACTCCTGCTGTAGGAGACACGTTCTGGGTGAACCTGATTGGCCGCGGTTACCCAGCGCCGCGGCCTAAGTTCCGTTGGTGCACCGAGCGTCTGAAGATCAAGCCGTCGAACGCCTTCATCCGCAACGTGGTTCGATCACATGGAGAAGTTATCCTAGTTCTGGGCACTCGCAAGGCAGAGAGTTCGGTTCGCTCTGCCCGGATGACCGCATTGGAATCTCGTCGTTTTCGGGATCTATTGAGTCCAAATGAGTCTTTGTCCAACGCCCTCGTCTATTCACCGATCGAGAACTGGTCGAACGATGACGTGTGGACGTTTTTGATGCAGCAGACCAACCCGTGGGGCTACTCCAACAAGGAGCTGCTCACCATGTACCAGGGAGCGTCACCCGACGGCGAGTGTCCACTCGTCGTGGATGCGAGCACGCCGAGCTGCGGCGACAGCCGATTTGGATGTTGGACATGCACTCTCGTCGACAAAGACAAGTCGATGACGGCGATGATCCAGAACGACGAGGAAAAGGAGTGGATGCTGCCACTCCTTGAGATTCGGAACGCGCTTGATGTCGGAGACGATCGTCACCTCCGTGATTTCCGCAGAATGAATGGATCGGTCCAGCTGTTCCGCGGCAAGCCGATCCCGGGACCGTACACGCAGCCAGCGCGAGAGGACTGGCTGAAGCGTCTGTTGGAAGCGCAGGCATGGATTCGGGAAAATGGCCCAAAGTATGTTCGATCGCTTGACCTGGTCACGCTTCCGGAACTTGAAGAGATTCGACGACTCTGGGTGGTCGAGAAGCATGAGTTTGAAGACAACCTGCCGGGCATCTACGAAGCAGCCCTGGGGGAGAGCTACCCGGGGAGGGAGCTTGACGAACACCTTCCACTCGGCAAGGAGATGATCGAATGTCTAGAGGAAGTCTCCGGAGGTGACCGACTGCACTTCGAGCTAGTTCGCGAGCTCCTAGATATTGAGCAGCGACATCGGGCTCGAGTCCGGCGTGCCGGCCTGTTCGACTCGCTAGAAAGGGCACTACATCGCGGCTTCTACGACGACGAAGCTGACGCCCTCACGCGGGCCGAGAAGCGCAAGTCCGCGACGGAACGTCCAACGCAAGAACCTCAGGTGATTCCGCCGGACCCACTCGACATCGCTGATGGGTATGTTCGTTTCGCATCGGAGTCCGCATCGTGATCATCAACAAACTCGCGATTCACAACGTAGGGACGTTCGCAGGACGTCACGTCATCGATCTAACACCACCGTCTGGCAACAAACCCATCGTGTTGATCGGCGGACTCAACGGCGCTGGAAAGACGACCATCCTGGAATCAATCCAGCTGGCGCTGTATGGTTCGTTGGCGTATCTCTCGAGGAAGCAAGACGGTAGCTACGAAAATTACCTCCGGGGGCTCATCCATCGGGACGTGCCGGCCAGCGAAGGCGCAGCGATTGAACTGACCTTCACGGTGCATCAAGAGGGTGATGAACGGACGTTCTGGATCCGGCGCAGCTGGAAGAGTACGGGCAAATCGATCCGCGAAATTCTGCTCGTATCTGTTGACGGTACGCACAATCCGTCGCTGACCTCGACATGGAACGAACACGTTGAGACCTTCTTGCCGCGCGGGATTGCTGGCTTGTTCTTCTTCGACGGTGAGCAAATAGAGGCGCTCGCAGACATGGACCGTTCCCGTCAGGTCCTTGGTTCAGCGATCGACGCACTTCTGGGGCTTGATCTCGTGGAGCGATTGAACACTGATCTTGTTGTGCTTAAGCGGCGCCACCGAGGAGATCATGTTCCCGAGGACCTGCGGGTGCTCGTGGAGGACAAGAAGCAGCTCGTCACTTCACGTCGACAGGCGGAGGAAGTGGCGATTGAGGGTGAAGCCGCGCGCCGGACCGAGGTTGAGCGGCGACAGAAGCTTCTCTTTGAAGCGACGGAAGCATACCGTGCAGCCGGGGGAGATCTCTTGGAGCAGCGTGAATCTGCGGAGAATGCGGCTGCGATGGTGAAGGCTGCCATCGTGGAATGCGAGTCCGAAATCCGCCATGAGCTGGCCGAGTTGGCGCCGCTTCTTCAAGTCGGTGATCTGCTAGGCCAGCTTGCTCAACGTGTTAGTCTCGAACATGCAGCTAATCGCGATGCTGTTCTGGTGGAGGTCTTGAATGAGCGTGATGAAGCATTACTGGAACAGCTTCGAACTGCGAACGTGACGGATGAGGCCGTAAGCACCATCAGCAAGTTCCTGGACGCAGACCGAAGCCGGCGTGGTAGCTCGGCGGACACTGCCGAAATCATCGGGATCAATGACCCTGCAACGCTGGAAGTCCGGCTGATGATGCTCCCAGACGTTCGTCGTAGGCTGAAAACGATCGTGGATAGGCGAGTAGAGCTGGAGGAGAAGCTTGGCCAGGCAGAACGGGTACTGGCTGCCATCCCCGATCCGGAAGCATTAGCCCCGCTACGGGAACAGCGCGAGGAAGCACAAGACGCGATGGTTAGAGCGGAAGCGTCGTTCGCCATGGCTACCGAGTTGCTGCAGTCAGCTCGAAACGACCGCGACAAGGCTCAAGCGGAATACGAATCCACGCTCGACAAAGCTGCTAATGCCAATCTCACCGCCGAAGACGACAGGCGCATCGTCGAGCATATCGATCGCGTCACAAGTACATTGGAGCGGCTGCGGGTGTCCGCAACTCGCCGGCACGTGAAGCGAATCTCCGAGCTTGTCCTTGAGGCCCTTGACTCGCTCCTCCGCAAGCGCGACCTCGTTACTGACGTCCAGATTGATCCGGACACCCAGACGGTGTCCCTTACCGGGGCTGATGGCAGTCCGTTGTCTGCGACCGACCTTTCGGCCGGCGAGCGCCAGTTGCTAGCGGTCGCTCTGCTTTGGGGCCTCGCGAGAGCTGCTGGCCAACCTCTCCCAGTGGTGGTTGATACCCCGCTCGGCCGCCTGGACCGTTCGCACCGCGAGCACCTGTTGGAGCGGTACTTCCCGCATGCCAGTCACCAGGTTGTTTTGCTGTCGACGGACACGGAGGTTGACCGTGAAGCCTTCGCGCGACTCGTCCCACATCTCGGGCGCGTCTACCATCTCAAGTTCGATTCCGCCACGAATGCGACATACGTTGAAGAAGGCTACTTCTGGGGGGCAGCATGACGATAGAGTACGTTCGATTGTCACAAACTGCACGCGATCAGCTCGTAACTCTAAAGCGGCGAACGGGCATTACTCAATGGAACGTCCTGTGTCGGTGGGCTATTTGCAGATCCCTCGCCGAGCCCACACCTCCGCCGGTGGTGACGCTGGCGCTCGACAGCAACGTTGAGATGTCGTGGCGCACGTTCGGCGGTGATATCAGCGATATCCTCTGGGCGTTGGTGAAGTTGCGGTGCCACAATGATGGCTTGCCGCTTGCCGAGGACACGTTCGCGCAACAGTTTCGGCTTCACCTCCACCGTGGTATCGGGTACCTCGTTGGCGATCCGCGCGTCAGGGATGTAGCAGGGCTAGCCAGCGTAGGGTTGGAGGAGTCACTAGCTGTATGAATATGCCGACCATCGAGCGGCACAAAACTGCCCTAACGCGGGCAGCGTTGTCGCGCCCGTTGGCCACCGCGGTGGCCGATGGGTTATTGAATCCAGATTGCAGCGTCTTCGACTACGGCTGCGGCAAGGGCGACGACATCCGCAACCTACGCTCGCTGGGCTACGACGTTGAGGGCTGGGACCCAACGCATCGGCCTGCTGGGCACCGTAGGCCAGCGCGCGTGGTCAATCTCGGCTACGTCATCAACGTGATTGAGCGTCCGGGCGAGCGCGCTAACACTCTTCGTGCGGCGTGGGATCTGACCGAGGGGCTACTGGTCGTTTCGGCACGGATGGCTTGGGATGCCCGCGATCTCACCGGCAGGCCGATGGGGGATGGCCTGGTAACCCGTACTGGAACCTTCCAGAAGTTCTATAGTCAAACGGAGCTTGCCGATTGGATCGAACAGACGTTGGGCGTTGAGCCGCGAGCCGCTGCTCCAGGAGTCTTCTACGTATTCCGGCATGAGACCGAGGCACAGCGCTTTCTAGCTTCACGTGTCTACACATATCGACCACGTGTTTCCATCGACCCACAAACACACTACGAAGCCAACCGGGAAACGCTGCAACCGTTATTCGATTTCATGCGCCACCATGCTCGGCCACCCCGAGCAGGCGAACTCCCAGTCGACGCTACTGCGGCGATCCGCGAAGCGCTTGGCAGTGTTGGTCGCGCACAGCGTCTGATCCGGCGGGTCACCGAGGACAGTTACTGGGACCGAGTTGCGATCCAACGCCGCGCAGAACTATTGGTCTACGTCGCGTTGTCGCGGTTCCGACAGCGACCGCGCTTCTCACAACTCGATCGCATACTGGCTACGGACCTCCGCGCGCTGTTCGGTACTTACACCGAAGCATGCGTTCAAGCCGACCGCCTCTTGCTAGCGTGCGGCGACCAGGCGCTGGTCGCTGTGAATGCCCGCAGTTCTCGGATCGGCAAACAGACGCCAAGTGCGCTCTACGTCCACCGCTCGGCGATGGCCGAGATCCCACCCGTTCTACAGGTCTACGAAGGTTGTGCGCGGGTGCTGGCCGGTACGGTTGCGCACGCAAACATGATCAAATTGTCTATCCAGGAGCCCCAGGTGTCCTACCTCAGCTACCCGACCTTCGACCGCGACCCGCACCCAACGCTGCACTCGGCCCTGACTGTCAACCTGCGCAAGCTGAGCGTCGACTGGCGTGACTACAGCCGTTGCGAGAATCCGCCGCTACTGCACCGCAAGGAGGAGTTCCTGGGTGCTGACGATCCCAAGCGCCGACTGTACGAGCGGCTCACACGCGCGGAGACTCGAGCTGGGTTGTATGAGCGACCCGAGCGAATCGGCACTTTGAAAGGGTGGGAGGCGATGTTGGCAACGTCCGGGATGCATCTTCGAGGGCATCGCTTGCTGCCGGCGCACGATTTATAGAGTCTAACCGGGTGCCGCGACGGCATACTCGTGTTTGAGCCTCCACCCCTGCCCATCGAATTGTTGGTCTGGCGAAGAGTTGGCGTGGACTTGTGAAACGGGCGGCATTTCAGGAATTGCCGGTTCGCGCATCGATTTACATGTAATCGCTAATATCCGGATCGACTGCATCGCCGTTTTCAGCGCTCTCTGTATCGGGAGATAGCTCATCGCCGCTTAATATACCGTCCTGGTCGTCGTCCTCTATTGATGTTGTAGGAACCGAAACCTGGTTTGCCAACCAATGATCCATATCAGCAGCGGTGACGTTGAACCATTTAATTAGAGCCTGACGGACTTCGCTTCGAGCGTCTTCCACCGCCTGATCCTTGCGCTCCCGCTCGGTGAGTTCTGGCCGGGATGTTTTGAGCGCGCGCGCTTTTTCACCGGCGACATACGTTATATACGAAGCACGAGCAATATCGCGAAGCTCGGTGAGCTTGTTCTGATCGACGACTGGCGTAAGTTTTTGGAAAGCCTCCTCCGAAGTTAGGATCTCCAACCAGAAATATCTGAACTGCACGGCGCGCGGCATATCCATATTCGTGATGACATTGAGCGCATGTTTTGGGGTGCCGTCGCTTCGCCTGCATAACACTAGCCGACGGTCATACTCGCCAGACGTCTTGCTGAGCATCCAGGCGTTGACACCTTCCGCTACCCTCTCCGCAAGGGAAACCGCATCCGTGGAGGAGTTGGCCATTGTTAGCCGAAAAAGCGTGGCTAGCGTAAGGGCGATGCCGAGTTGACAGGCGTGCGTATTCATCGCTTGGTAGACTTGGTTCGACGCCTCCCGTTTACCCTTACTTCCCAGCAGCGCTTCTGCGCGTAGCTGCTCGAACTCAACTTGCTTGGTCGCGATCATGTCCCAAGCTTTTACGACATCAGGCTTACCGGGACGCCCGCCCCCGCCGGGGGGACGCTCTTCCGACCAGTATGTCGCGGAGTCGCGAAGGGTCCAGTACATTCCCACACCGCTAAAGAGGGCGTCGTGAGCCAGCGACGCGATCGCGTCGTCCACTAGCCACTGACTCTTCAATTTCGATAGCGCGCGCGCATGAGCGTTCCAGGCTTCGATCTTGCTGAGCAAGGTAAGGATCGCGCTGCTCCACGTGTCTCGGTACCTCTCCGTCAGTTTCGCTACGGCAGATTCCGGAAAGTCGGTATTTCCTAACCGGTCACGGGGGAATGGCTCATCGCCGTCAAGGGTCGCCGGGAAGAGAGAGGAAACCCCGAGCTGGACGCGCATGAAAGAGTTCCGCTGCTCGTCTGGCTCTCTTCCTACTATCGCGACATCTACCTTGTTGATGTATTTCGCTGGTCCAAAAACCGTGCGCGTAACCATCTGCTTAAGTACGTGGATATTCGTCAACGCAGACCACCGTGCAGACGTGGTTTTGGTGTCTGGGTTGTCATACTCTACGCAGTACAATGGGAGGTATTTGTTGTCGTCTTGGTTCCTCAACTGTGTAAGGGTCGTGCGGGTAAGGATGTTCGCAAGTTCGCCGTCAGACAACAGAATCAGGCGAGACTCGCTCGGCGTACGAGCTTCCTTGTTTACATCAACGAATAGTTTGCGAGCCGCCTTGTGTGGCTGTTTTCCCTCGCCGAACCGCTCGGGGAACCAGAGAAGAGTGACTGGGACTTCGATTTCGTGGATATCTTTGTTCTTCAAAGCTTGCTTGATGCGCGACTCATAGAAATATCGATACTTTGCCCCAGCACCCGCATTGCTCCAGGTTTGTCGAATTGTGCGGTCGATGGCTAATAGGGCCATAGCACGGTGCTGGCCGTCGATGACCACTATCTTGCAGAACTCTCCATTCCACCAGACTTGTCCCAGCGAGATCGGGCTGAGTTCACCCGTGGCATTTAGCAGGCGACGAACGCGAAAATGTTGACCAGCGTCCGTTTGACTCCACGTAAGCGCCTCTTCAACTTGCGCTGCAGGGCTAAATTCCGGGAACTCCGAGGGGCGTTGACCAGAGAACGGTAGAGCTATCGCAACAATGGGCGGAAAGAATGCCGGGCCAGTCCAATCCGTATTGAGTAGATACGGAACGAGACTCACTGCTACTCGGTGGTCATCGAGGTCGCGCTGAAGCAGTTGGTTGAAGTCCAACTCTTCCCCAGGTATTACCTCGCGAACAGGCACCAGGTGTTCAGTAAGCCGGCGCTCCGGATCGGTTGCGTCGATGCCGAGGCGCGCCTTTGTCATGAGGTACGCTACTGTGCCCGCTGGAGTTATAAACTCACCAATCAAACCCTGCGCGTGATTCTGAAAAGCGGGCGTATTTGTTAATTGACTAAGAGACATCGATCATTGCCTTCCGAGGACAGGTAAGAAAATTCGTTGGAGGATCCATTCGGTAGTCTCCGCGACGACCCGGGGAGAATTTATTGCATCGCTATCTCCAGATGTGTCGGCCAACGTAAGGTTGGCTGGGAGGATCCAGCACTGGAGGTGTTCTAGCTGGAGTCCAGTCGCGGCAAGGCGCGACCCGAAGGAATCTCCTTCGAATTGCATTTTCGTGGCAATTGACGGGTCCAAGCGAATCTGCGCTCGTGCGTTCTCATAATCTGCCCGATGAGCAGCAAGCCGAAGCCGTAGATTCGTCGACACTCCAATGTATAGCGGACTTGCGAAAACTGGGGTTGCGGCGCGGAGTAATGTAATAAGCAACCGACGGAGATCGTGTTGAGCTGCCAGCCCATCGAGTTTATTGTCGACAACAGTGCCTTCATTATCGGTGATCGAGTCCGCTATGGAGTCGCGCCGAAGCGTGCCTGACCAATTCAGCCTGTAGGTTCCTGTGCCGCGTACGTGGAGCGGGTTGGGCTGGTGCACTCGGGCGTAGTCGGAGACCGCGTTCGTGAGATAGCGAGTTGCGAGATCGACCCCGCCGTTGACCTGCGGCTTCCAATCGTCATCAGCCAGTGTGAGCCGGGCATACCATGCGTAGATACCCGGATCGTCCGGAGCCATATCCAGATCGAGTGCGCTCAGCTCAAGCACTTGGGGCGCGGTATCGGTCTGCGACTTCGGCACGTTCTGATCATATTGAACGGGGCACCAAGATGGGGCGAGGTTGGTTGGGGCGTCGGGGAACAGCGGGGGGTCGATGGGCATGAATCAGGTCAAAAGTGGTCGCCGTTCGTAGTTGGTACGCAAGCCATCCACGGGCGACTGAGAGCGCCCGCCAGGCGGCGTGGTCGCTCCCGATGCCCGGACAGCACAGCCGGGGCTGGTATGCGGTTGTGCGGCCGAACGCAGTGGAGATACACGGCGCGGCCCTCGGCGCGCAGCTGCTTGACCGCCCACACCTGCGCCCGTGCAGTGCCGCCGATTCGGCATGCGTGGCGCGCGCGGAGATTTTCAGCCGCCCTCGGCCGAGCGCACCGAGGGCGTCTGCATACCCACGTCCTTGGCATGCGGGGACCACTCGTGCCAGCGATCGACGATGCGGTCTTGGACGACCTGTCGTGCAAGCTAGCCCTGGTGGCTGCCACCAGCACGGTTGTCGCGCCGCTCGATCGGAGTTTGGACGACACCGTCCCATGAAGGACGGATAGCGGGACTCGATCAGAACCGGAGCCGACAGACGCGCCGATCACCCAGCGCTGCGGCCGGCCGCGGCTGTTGAAGCCCCACCCGGAATCTGGACATCGTGACCGCCCCACCCGCCGGAATCGTCGTCCTGGACAACTGCTTCGCCAGCGACCTTCCGGATCTGACGGTGCCGTGGCAGGCCGAGACGCCACCCGAAGCTGCTGGTGCTCAACGAGCCGCTGGCGCAAGAACTCGGCCAGGACCCAGCCTAGCTGCGCAGGCCCGCAGGAATCGGCCTGCTCACCGGCACCGCGCTTCCCGACGACGCCAACCCGACGACGCCAACCCGGTGGCGCAGGTCTACGCAGGGCACCAGTTCGGCAACTATGTGCAGCTGCTCGGTGACGGCCGGGCGCTGCTGCACGGCGAACTCGAAGACGCGCAAGGCCTCCGCCGCGACGTGCACCTGAAGGGCTCCGGCCGTACCCCGTTCGCCCGCGGCGGCGACGGATTGGCCGCGGTCGGCCCGATGCTGCGCGAATACATCGTCAGCGAAGCCCTGGATGCCCTGCGCATCCGCACCACCCGTTCGCTGGCCGTCATCGCCACCGGCCGAGACGTCAGGCGCGAACACACGCTCCTGGTGCGGTGCTCACCCGGGTGACCGCCAGCCACCTGCGGGTGGGCAGCTTCCAATTCGCCGCCGCCCGGGGCCCCCAACACCGGCGACCTGGATCTGCCGCGCCGGCTGGCCGATCACGCCATCACCCGACACCACATCGACACCACCAAAGCGGACAACCGCTACCTGGCGCTCCTCGACGCGGTGATCGCCGCCCAGGCGTCGCTGATCGCGCAGTGGATGCTGGTCGGGTTCATCCACGGGGTGATGAACACCGACAACATGACGATCTCCGGGGAGACCATCGACTACGGGCCGTGCGCGTTCCTGGACGCCTATCACCCGGAAACCGTGTTCAGCTCGATCGACCACGCCGGCCGCTACGCCTACGCTAACCAGCCGCTCGTCGCCCGGTGGAACCTGGCCCGGCTCGCCGAGACGCTGCTGCCGTTGATCGCCGACGACGAGCAGCGGTCGCTGGATCTGGCGATGGGCGTCCTGGAGCGGTTCATGCCGGGCTACCACGCGAACTGGTCGGTCGGCATGCGCGCCAAGTTCGGCCTGACCGCCGACGACGATCCCATCGCAGTCGGGATCCTCGTCGACCAGGCGATGGCGCTGTTGGCGCAGAACCGTATCGACTACACGTCGTTCTTCCGCCACCTGGCCGCTGCTGGCCGGGGCGACGCCGAACCCGCGCGCGCCATGTTCGCCGACACGACGGCATTCGATACCTGGCTGGCGCAATGCCAGGCCCACCACCCCGACTCCGACGCCATGCACCGGGTCAACCCCGTCTACAACCCGCACAACCACCTCGTCGAGGAAGCCCTCGCCGCGGCCAACGACGGTGACCTGGCACCGCTGCACCGACTGCTGGACGCGGTCACCGACCCGCACCGGGAACGCGACGGGATGGAACGCTACGCGCCACCCGCGCCGCCGGAGTTCGGTGCCTACCGCACCTTCTGCGGGACGTGAACGGGGTGGCTTCCGTAACCGGTTTCGCGACACCGACACCGAGGGGCCGTCCGACAGTATCCTTTCTCCATGGCCGCACTGGATCGCATCACCATCGACCCGCAGATAGTCCACGGCCGGCCGGTGATTCGTGGAACCCGCATGCGCGTTGCCGACGTGCTCTCGTTACTGGCAGCCGGGGCGCCCGAGCAGGAGATTTTGGCGGACTACCCCTATCTGACCGCCGACGATGTCAAGGCGTGCCTGCGGTACGCCGCAACGCAGGCCGACCATGCGATCCTGACCACGTCATAGCCGGTGCGGTTCCTGATCGATGCGCAGCTGCCGCCGGCGCTCGCGCACATGCGCACCGATCACGGCCACACCGCGGGGCACGTTGACGAAATCGGACTGGGCGACGCTGCAGACCGAACCCTCTGGGATCACGCGCTCGAGCACGATGCCGCGCTCGTCACAAAATACGAGGATTTCTACGACATGCTCACGCTGAGTGATGCTGCACCGGTCATCGTGTGGGTTCGCGTCGGCAACACCCGGCGCCAAGAATTGCTCAAATGGTTCCAGCCGTCGATTGATCGCATCGCCGAGCTGGCCGCTGCCGGAAATCGGCTGATCGAACTGCGCTGAAGCAAACATGCGGCGGCGGACCAACGGCGGCGGGTTCGACAGCCCGACAGCGGGATTGGAAGTCCTGGCCGGTGAGCAGGTCACCGATGAGATGCGCCAGGTCGTCAACATCACCTTCGACAACGCCCGCCGCAGCAGCTACGACCTCGCCGGCCTGGTGCCCGAACTTGGCGACGTTCCGCTGCAGGTGCACGCCACCTACTCGCGGGAGGAGATTCTGGCCGCGCTGGACTTCACCTCTCAGCAGCGCACCCCCAGCACCATGCGCGAGGGCGTCGCCTGGTGTGCGGCCGTCAACGCCGACGCGTTCCTGATCA
>NZ_JBYCLA010000562.1:0-6661 GCF_057473665.1 Mycobacterium sp. TH-M25 | reverse complement strand
GGCGGGATCGGGTATCCCGACCAGGAGATCGACGCCGTCATCGACGATCCGGACGCCTTACCGGCGAAGACGGCAGCGCTGCGAGCGCACGCCACGCAGCTGACCGTGGGACCCACCGGCCGCGCCCTGGCGTTGTCGAACAACATCGCGCTGCCGATCGTGACGCAGGAGCACTACATCTTGACCGTGGGCGTGGCCGGCGATCGTGATCAGCGCGGCTGGGAAACCGACCTGCTGGCCGGAGTCGACCTCGCCGGACGCCTCGCGCGGTAAGCTCGCGGCATGGATCCGGACCTGGACTACAACCAGCAGCATTGGCAGGACCGACTGGACAACTTCCAGTGGACGGTCATGTCCATCGTCTCGCAGTTGGACAGCGTTCCCACCTGACCGCCCTTCGAGTCGCCATTCTGGCGCTGCTGGCTGTCGACGGGCTGTTGTCGGCGATCGGCGGCGCCCTCTTTTTGCCCTCCTACATCGGTTCGGTCCCATTCCCGATCAGTGCCCTGGCCAGCGGCACGCTCAACGCCGCACTGGTGTGGGCTGGCGGGTATTGGACCACCTCGTCGCGGGTTGCCGCGCTGCCGATGTGGACCTGGCTGTTGGCGGTCTTGGTGATGTGTGTGCAAGGTCCCGGCGGCGACGTCATCCTCGCCGGCCGGGGAGTCCTGGCCTACAGCCCGTTATTGCTGCTCGTGGCGGGTATGGTGCCGCCCTTTGTGGTGCTGTATCGGCGCCGACCCGCCCGCTGAGGGCACCGGCCACGTGGTCCACGGCCGGAGGCTACTGTTGTCGCTCATGGCACGCGTGGGGTCGCGGAGAGTTGGGGACGTGCGGATGAAATGTCGACGTCCGGGAGTTACACACACGTGCCGTTGACTCCCGGCGAAGAGCCGACCTTGTTGCCCAGTCCGTCGGTACCCCCGGCCCCGGGCAGATCCGCGCTGCGCCGGGTGCTGCGGCGGGCCCGCGACGGAGTGGCGCTCAACATCGACGAGGCCGCCGTTGCGCTGACCGCTCGCGGCGACGATCTGGCCGACCTGTGTCGCAGCGCCGCGCGGGTTCGCGACGCCGGGTTGGAATCGGCTGGTCGGCGCGGCGGCACCGGACGACTGCCGGTCGGCTATTCCCGCAAGGTCTTCATCCCGGTCACGCATCTGTGCCGCGACTCCTGCCACTACTGCACGTTCGTCGAGGTGCCCGGCAAGCTGCGCGCCCAGGGCGCAGGCCTGTATCTCGAGCCCGACGAGATCCTCGACATCGCCCGCCGCGGTGCCGAACTTCGTTGTAAAGAAGCATTGTTCACCCTCGGCGATCGCCCCGAGGAGCGGTGGCCGGAGGCCCGGTCGTGGCTGGAAGAGCGCGGCTATGACTCGACGCTGTCGTACGTGCGCGCAATGGCGATCCGGGTGCTGGAGGAGACCGGGCTGCTCCCGCACCTGAATCCCGGCGTGATGAGTTGGTCGGAGCTGTCGAGGCTCAAGCCGGTCGCGCCGTCGATGGGGATGATGTTGGAGACCACGTCGCGGCGGCTCTTCGAGACCAAAGGCCTTGCGCACTACGGCAGTCCGGACAAAGACCCTGAGGTCAGGCTGCGCACGCTGACCGATGCCGGTCGGCTCTCCATTCCGTTCACCACCGGCCTGCTGGTCGGCATCGGCGAGACGCTGATCGAGCGGGCCGAGACGTTGCATGCCATTCGCACGTCGCACAAGGAATTCGGTCACGTCCAGGAAGTGATCGTGCAGAATTTCCGGGCCAAGCAGCACACCGCGATGGCGTCGACTCCGGACGCCGGTATCGACGATTTCCTGGCCACCGTTGCGGTGTCGCGACTCGTCCTCGGCCCGGCGATGCGGGTCCAGGCGCCGCCGAACCTGGTGTCGGAGCAGGAGTGCCTGGCGCTGATCGCCGCCGGCGTCGACGACTGGGGTGGCGTCTCGCCGCTGACCCCCGACCACGTCAACCCCGAACGGCCGTGGCCGGCGCTGGACAAGCTGGCCGCGGTCACCGCCGCCGCGGGCTATGACCTGGTGGAGCGGCTGACCGCGCAGCCCCGATACGTGCAGGCCGGAGCGGCGTGGATCGACCCGCGGGTGCGCGGGCATGTCGCGGCGCTCGCCGACCCGGATACCGGGCTGGCCGCCGACGTCATCCCGGTGGGCCTGCCGTGGCAGGAGCCCGACGACGTCGCGGTGTCTACCGGCCGGGTCGATCTGAACACCGCGATCGATACCGAAGGCCGCAAGACCGAGACCCGCAGCGATCTGGACAGCGCGTTCGGCGACTGGGAATCGATCCGGGCGAAGGTGCACGACCTGGCCGCCCGGGCGCCCGAACGCCTCGACACCGACGTGCTCGCCGCCTTGCGATCCGCCGAACGCGACCCGGCCTCGTGTACCGACGGCGAATATCTGGCGCTGGCCACCGCCGATGGCCCGGCATTGGAAGCCGTTGCGGCACTGGCTGATTCGCTGCGACACGATGCCGTAGGCGATGACGTGACGTTCGTGGTGAACCGGAACATCAACTTCACCAACATCTGCTACACCGGCTGCCGGTTCTGCGCCTTCGCCCAGCGCAAGGACGACGCCGACGCGTTCTCGCTGTCGGCGGACGAGGTCGCGCAGCGGGCCTGGGAGGCGCATGTGGCCGGCGCCACCGAGGTCTGCATGCAGGGCGGGATCGACCCGGAATTGCCGGTCACCGGCTACGCCGACCTCGTTCGTGCGGTCAAGGCGCGGGTGCCGTCGATGCATGTGCACGCGTTCTCGCCGATGGAGATCGCCAACGGCGTCAACAAGGGCAACTTGAGTGTTCGGGAGTGGCTGATCAGTCTGCGCGAGGCCGGCCTGGACAGCATCCCCGGCACCGCGGCGGAGATTCTCGACGACGAGATCCGCTGGGTGCTGACCAAGGGCAAGCTGCCCACCTCGATGTGGATCGAGATCGTCACGACCGCTCACCAGGTGGGCCTGCGGTCATCGTCGACCATGATGTACGGCCACGTCGACGACCCGCGGCACTGGGTCGGGCATCTCAACGTCTTACGCGACATCCAGGACCGCACCGGTGGTTTCACCGAGTTCGTGCCGTTGCCGTTCGTGCACCAGAACTCGCCGCTGTACCTCGCCGGCGCGGCGCGCCCGGGCCCCACCCATCGCGACAACCGCGCCGTCCACGCCTTGGCGCGAATCATGCTGCACGGCCGCATCTCCCAGATCCAGACCAGCTGGGTCAAGCTCGGCGTCGAGCGCACCCAGGTGATGCTCAACGGCGGAGCCAACGACCTGGGCGGGACGTTGATGGAGGAGACCATCTCGCGGATGGCCGGCTCTGAATTCGGCTCCGCCAAGACCGTGTCGGAACTCGTGGCGATCGCCGCGGGAATCGGCCGCCCAGCCCGCCAGCGCACCACCGACTACAACCCGCTGGCCGCGTAGCTCCCATCCCCGGCGAGCGTGCGTGTCTGCACCGCGACACGCCGACAGCGACGGCATTGTGCGCACGCTCGCAGCCTGAGTGGACCCGCGAGCCACTACAGACGAGCCACTACAGCCGGGCGGCCAGTTCGGTGCCCTGCTTGATCGCTCGCTTGGCGTCCAGATCTCCCGCGACCGCGGCGCCGCCGATGACGTGCGGGTCGACTCCGCCGCGGCGCAACTCCTCTGCGAGGTCGCGCACCGGCTCTTGGCCGGCGCAGACCACGATGTTGTCCACGTCGAGCAACTGCCGGCGTTCCCGCTTGGCGCCGAAGCTGATGTGCAGACCGTCGTCGCCGATCCGTTCGTAGTTCACCCCGGAAAGCTGCTGCACACCTTTGGCTTTGAGCGATGCCCGATGCACCCAGCCGCTGGTCTTGCCCAGCCCCTTACCCTGAGGTCCGCTGGAGCGCTGCAGCAGATACACCGCGCGCGCCGGCGGTGCGGGGATGGGAGCGATCAACGCGCCCGGTGCCTCCCAGGGGTCGGCGGCGCCCCACTCGGCCTTCCAATCTTCGAGGCTCAGCGGTTCATGCGTCGGCGAGGAGTCGGTGACCAGGAATTCGCTGACGTCGAAGCCGATTCCACCGGCGCCGATCACCGCGACACTCTTGCCGAGCGGCTTGACGCCGGTGATCGCCTCGGCGTAGGTCAACACCATCGGATGGTCGATGCCGGGGATGTCCGGAATGCGCGGCGTCACACCGGTGGCCAGCACGACGTGGTCGTAGCCGGTCAGATCGGCGGCCGACACCCGGGTGCCCAGGCGCACGTCCACGCCGTTGACGCGCAGCATCGTCGTGAAATACCGGATGGTTTCGTTGAATTCCGCTTTGCCCGGAATCCGGCGTGCCATGTCGAATTGGCCGCCGATGTAGCCGTTCGCTTCGAACAGCGTCACGTGGTGGCCGCGGCCGGCGGCGTTGACCGCGGCGGCCAGCCCGGCCGGCCCGGCCCCGACGACCGCGATCGACCGTGTGCGCCGGGTGGGGGACAGCACCAGCTGTGTCTCGCGGCCGGCTCTTGGGTTGAGCAGACACGACACCGTCTTGTGCGCGAACGCGTGGTCCAGACAGGCCTGATTGCAGGCGATGCAGGTGTTGATCTCGTCGTCGCGGGCAGCTTGTGCCTTGAGCACCCACTCCGGGTCGGCCAGCAATGGCCGTGCCATCGAGATCAGCTGCACATCGGTGTCTGCCAGAATCTGCTCGGCCGCCTGCGGCATGTTGATCCGGTTGGAGGCCACCACGGGAATGTCGACGTGCCCGGCGAGGGCGTGGCTGATGTCGACGAAGGCGTTGCCCGGCACCGAGGTGACGATGGTGGGCACCCGGGCCTCGTGCCAGCCGAAGCCGGAGTTGATGATGGTGGCCCCGGCGGCCTCGACTTCGGCTGCGAGCGTGAGGATGTCGTCCCAACTCTGGCCGCCCTCGACGTAGTCGGCCATCGACATCCGGTAGCAGATGATGAAATCGTCCCCGGTCGCGGCGCGGGCTTGCCGCACGATCTCGACGGGAAAGCGGCGACGCTTCTCGGCGGTACCGCCCCAGGCGTCGTTGCGTTTGTTGGTGCGCGCGGCCAGGAATTGGTTGATCAGATACCCTTCGCTGCCCATGATTTCGACACCGTCGTAGCCCCCTTCACGGGCCAGCTGGGCGCAACGGGCGTAGTCGTCGATGGTGGCCCCTACACCGGCCGAGGACAGTCGTCGCGGCCGAAAGGGGTTGATGGGAGCTTTGATCGACGATGCGCTGACCGACAGCGGATGGTAGGCATAGCGTCCGGCATGCAGGATCTGCAGCAGTATCTTGCCGCCGGCGTCGTGCACCGCCGAGGTGATACGCCGATGGCGGCGGGCCTGTGCCGAGGAGGTCAGATCCGCGGCGAACGGCAGCAGCCATCCGGTCCGGTTGGGTGCGTAGCCGCCGGTGATGATCAGGCCGACGCCGCCGTGTGCGCGTTCGGCGAAGTACTCGGCGAGCCGGTCGGTGTTGCGAGGACGATCCTCCAGGCCGGTGTGCATCGAGCCCATGATCACCCGGTTGCGCAGCGTTGTGAAGCCGAGATCCAACGGGGACAACAGGTTTGGGTAGTTCATCGGTCCTCCCGCCCGGGCGGCTCTGGTAGCGCCGCGATTATTTCGTCGAGCCACTCGATGGTGCCCTCTTCGGTGCGAATCCCGCCGCGTAGCACCAAGTGCTGATGTAATGCGGTGTCGCGCAACGACGCTGGATGGGAGAATTGCTTTTTCTCCAATCCCCGGTAGGTGTCCAGCAATTGGGCACGTGCGGCGCGAAAGGTGACCACCTGCTCGAGCAATGCGCGCCGGTCGCCGTAGATCGCGCCGCGCAGCTTGACGGCTAGCTCGCGCGAACCGCCGTGTCCTGAACTGGTGCTGGCCAGCGGCGCGCCGATCCAGCGGGCCAATTCGGCTCGCCCGGCCTCGGACACCGTGTAGACCTTCTTGTCCGGCCGTCCCTGCTGCTCGACCGCCGCCGCCGACACCCAGCCGTCGGCCTCCATCGTCCGTAGCGTGCGGTAGATCTGCTGGTGGGTGGCGCTCCAGAAGTAGCCGATCGAACGGTCGAACCGGCGGGTCAACTCGTAGCCCGACCCGGATTGCTCGCACAGCGACACCAGGATGGCGTGGGGCAGTGTCACCGGCGCAGCATAAGGATTCTGGCCCAGCCTATGCAACTTGTTGCACTGCAACAATGCGCATTGTGGCCTGTTGCTTGCGGTGTATGTGCAACGTCTAGTATCAGTAACGCCGCTGGGAAGTGACCAAACACCAACCGGCTCAGCCCACCTGCTACCTGGAGACCGTGGAGGAGACGTCTGTGACGTACACGATCGCCGAACCCTGCGTCGATCTCAAAGACAAGGCATGTATCGAAGAGTGCCCGGTCGACTGCATCTACGAGGGTGCTCGGATGTTGTTCATCCACCCCGACGAATGCGTCGACTGTGGTGCCTGCGAACCGGTCTGCCCGGTCGAGGCGATCTACTACGAGGACGACGTTCCCGAGCAGTGGGGCCAGTACACGCAGATCAACGCGGACTTCTTCGCCGAACTCGGATCTCCGGGCGGCGCAGCCAAAGTCGGTTTGACCGAGAACGACCCGCAGGTCGTCAAAGATCTTCCGCCGCAGGCTCACGACGACTGAGCGGCCTGGTGA
>NZ_JBYCLA010000561.1:0-4214 GCF_057473665.1 Mycobacterium sp. TH-M25 | reverse complement strand
ACGCCTACTCCGCCGGAACCATGTTCCGCGGCGTCGAGATTATCCTAAATGGACGCGACCCGCGCGACGCCGGTCTGCTCACCCAGCGGATCTGCGGGGTATGCACCGGCGTGCACTACCAGGCCAGCATTCGCGCGGTGGAGAACGCGTTCGGTGTGACCATACCGAAGAACGCGCGCTTGGTACGTAACCTGTTGCAGGGCAGCATCCTTCTGCGCGACCACGTTGTGCACTTCTACCAACTGCACGCCCTCGACTGGGTCGACCTGCTATCCGCGCTGCAGGCGGACCCGAAGAAGGCGGCCGCGGTAGCCAGGGAATACTCCGATGACCCGTGGAATTCCGGTGAGTCGCAGTATCGGGCGGTGCAAGCCAAGCTCACCAACTTCGGCAAGCATGGCAGCCTGGGTATCTTCGGCAACGCATACTGGGGCAACCCGGCGTACCGGTTGTCGCCCGAGCAGAACTTGGTCGCCGTCTCGCATTACCTGGATGCCCTTACCGTGCAACGTAACGTGGGGAAGATGACGGCGATCTTCGGCGCGAAGGACCCGCACTCGCAATCGACCGTGGTCGGCGGGGTCACCTGTGTCCAGGACATCGAGAACCCGGAACGCCTTGGGCTGTTCGGCTCACTGCTGGACGAGACTTCCCGGTTCATCGAGACGGCCTATAAGCCGGACGTATTGATGGTGGGCAAGGCATATGCGCAGGAGGCGGCAGCGGGGGTCGGCGCCGGGCTGCGCTCTTACCTCGCCTACGGCGGCTATGAACTGGACGACACACCGCTGTACGGGGCGAAGACGTTGTTCCCCAAGGGAATCGTGCTCGACGGTGACCTGTCGAAAGTGCATCCGTTCGATGAGGCCAAGGTCGCTGAAGACGTGACGCACTCCTGGTATCAGGGCAACGCGACGCTGCATCCCTACCAGGGCGTCACCGAGCCCCACTACACCGGCCTGAACCGGGGCGACGGCGTCGCCTACCTGAAAACGACCGAGAAGTACAGCTGGATAAAGGCCCCCCATCTACGACGACAACCGGGTAGAGGTGGGGCCGCTGGCCCGGATGATCGTCGGCTACGCATCCGGCGACATCAACATCCGCAACCACGTGGATGCCGTGCTGGCGGCCGCCGGCTTACCGATCGGCGTGCTGTTCTCCACGGTGGGCAGGACGGCGGCCCGGATGATCGAGACGCGGATCGTCGCCGAGGCGATGAAGGGCTGGATCACCGAGCTACAGCAGAACGTCGCGACCGGCGACGTGCAGACGTGGACTTCGTTTGACTTCCGGAAAGTTTCGAAGGACGCCCAGGGCTACGGCCTGACGGAGGCAAACCGCGGATCGCTGGGCCACTGGGTCCGGATCAAGAACGGGAAGATCGTCAACTACCAGGCGGTGGTCCCCACCACCTGGAATGCATCACCGCGCGACGGCAAGGGCCGGGTAGGCGCCTACGAATCGGCACTCAAGGGGGTTCGGCTCGCCAAGCCGGACCAGCCGCTGGAGATCCTGCGGACCGTGCACAGCTTCGATCCGTGCCTGGCTTGCGCGGTGCACGTGGTCGACGCGCGCGGGCGGGAGATCGGTTCATACCAGCTGCAGCCGTCCGGAGGAGGTTGGTGATGTCTGTGCTGTCTGATACCCGGCCGCCGGTACGCCGCCGGGTCAACCGGATGGGCATTTGGCGGCGGACCATCCACTTCACTAATGCGCTGTCGATCGTGGCGGCTGCGGTGACGGGGATCTACATCGCCGACCCCTTCTACTCCGCGAACTACCCCTACGTCATGGCGTGGAACCGCACCATCCACCTGACGGCCGCGATAGTGCTGGACGTGAGCGTGATCGTCATCGCCTACCTGTACTTATTCAGCCGCGAGGATCCCGTTGTGCGCCAGGAATTGCGCCCGACCCGATCGAACCTGCGGCGGCTGCAGGAGGCGTTCCTCAACGTGCTCATGCTGAACCGGCGCAAGCGGTTCGACTCCAGCCGCCCCGACCCGTTCAATGCCCTGCTGTTCGTCGGGTTGCACGTAATGGTCGTCTTCCAGCTGCTCACCGGTCTTCAGCTTTACGTCGCCGGTCTGGAGAGCGGCATCAGCCCGGTCGGCGGCTGGTGGCCCTGGGTCATGCACGTCTTCACCGACTGGACCCTGCCCGTGTTTGGCGGCCTTGGTGGCGTCCGGATAGCCCATCACGTCATGATGTACCCAATCCTCGCCTGGGCGATATTGCACATCTACTACGAGGTGTGGCGAACCGTCATGTGGAAGGAGAGCGACATCGCCATCTGTTTCGGAGGATACAAGTATGCAAGCCCCGCCTACGCCGAACCGGAGTGGTGTCGCTGTTGTAGGGATGGGCAACATT
The DNA here is from genome assembly GCF_057473665.1 of Mycobacterium sp. TH-M25. NCBI lineage: Bacteria > Bacillati > Actinomycetota > Actinomycetes > Mycobacteriales > Mycobacteriaceae > Mycobacterium > Mycobacterium sp. TH-M25. Next base: position 1,838 of record NZ_JBYCLA010000561.1, on the reverse strand, counting down.
CTCTACCGCGACGAAGGCGTCGGCATTTATGCCGTCCACCATCTACGTGCCGCCTACCGGTTCCGGCCAGCGATCGAGCTGGTGGACGGTGCGATGCTTGGCTTCGCGTTGATGGACTACTTCCACGCGGGCACCCGGCTGCTCGTACTGGACACGCTGCTCACCGACGATGAACCCGGCGCCGTCTACCGGCTCCCTGCCGAGGAATTGCTGCGGCTGGGGCCGGACACTCAGCCCATGGCTCACGAAGTGGATCCGGTGCAGCAGCTCAAGCTCGCCACAGCGCTCGGCGATCCGCTCGATCTCGCACTCGTCGGAATGGTCCCTGCAGACATGAGCGGACTCGCGGTGGGTCTCAGCCCGCAACTGCGTGCCGCATTCCCCGCGTTCATCGACGCCGTGCTCGCCGAGCTGCGGCAGCGGGGTATCCACGCCGACCGCATCCGGTCCGTGCCGTTGGACGAAGTCGCCGTCGGGTTGGTCGAAGGCGCCCGATGACGCCGACCACCGAACCGGACCAGGAGGGCGAGGTCAGCGAACTCCTCCAGTGCCACGACAAAGCCGGCGCGACCGCCGCGGTGGCCTACCTTTCCGTGCTGGGCACGAACAGCGGCATCGGCCTACGTGAGCTCGACGGCCAATTCACATCGGTCATCGAATTCCTCCCGCTGCCGATGCGCGGCGCCGACCTGCTGGATGAGATTGGCCGCATCGATGAGAACGCACCCCGCCTGGTGGCTAACTACCAGAAGGCGTTCCCGGAGGCGACCGAACGGCTGATCGCGTTCGGCGCCGATCTGGATGACCTCGAGAGTCCGGCACTGGGCTGGCTCTTTCTCGCCTGCGGCCTCGTCCTGTCCCTCGATGACGGCGACCTCGCCGCAGCCCGCCGCACCCGCGGCGGACTCAAGGTGGACACCATCGTGATAGAGCAGGATGGACCCTATCTCTTCGATGGACGTCGCCTGCTGCGCAGCCTGATGAGCTACCGGATCGCCGATGCGCCCACACTTCTGCTTGCCCGCTCGGTCTTCGAGTCGGGTGGCGTCTTCGTCGCCGATGCGATCGCGCGACTGCTCACCGTCCAGCCCGCCGACGTCGTCGTGTGCGCCGGCAACTTGCTGGCCGAAAACCCGATCCTGCGCGCCCGTGCCCGAAGCGGGCTGGTGCAATCGCGTTTACCGGTGTTGTTCCCGGAGGCCTCGACGTCGCCCGCAGTCAGGTGAAGATGATCTGACCGCCGGTTGCCAATTGGTAGAAGTCGCCAACGGTGATGATCTGGTCCTTTACCTGGTCGATGAAGTCTTCCGGGCCGAAACCGAACAGGTCCACCGACGCCTTGCATCCATACAGGCCGGCTCCGGTATCGGCGATCATCTCGATGAATTCGGGCACCGATGGGATGTCCAGCTTGGCCATCCGGTCTGTCATCTGGCGCGTCATGAACCAGGACATCCCGGGAAGTCCACCGATCCAGGTGGGGACGTGCAGGCCCGGGTTGCCGACGGAGGCGACCTTGATACCTTTCTGCCGGTTCTTGTGGATGGCGTCCAGGCCGAAAAATGTGAAGAACACGTTCGCGTCCATACCTTCGGCCCGGGCACCGTTCGCCATGATCAGACCCGGGTAGATGCCCTCCAGGGAACCCTGGGAAATGATGATGGAGACTTTTTCGATGGGGTCGTCCATGAGATGCACCATTCTCCTTAGATGCAGCCAATCGGCTTAGGAATACCGGCGATTCGCGCGGCCAGTTTCGCGGGCCCCTTCGGAAACAACTGGTAAAGGTCCTTGATGCTGACGCCGGAGGTTTTGCTCAGCGCGCGCACCGACGGTCC
>NZ_JBYCLA010000560.1:0-5212 GCF_057473665.1 Mycobacterium sp. TH-M25 | reverse complement strand
ACCATAGGAAAGCCCTTGGCGCGCAATGGAGATCGCACGGTCTCCGATCGGGGAGTCTTTGTCGTAGAGATCACCGTAGTTGTCGATGACGAGGAAGACGTCACCGAACTTGTCGTCGGGATCGGTTCCCCCGCCGCCGGCCGCGCCGAACCGCCGCTCGCGGAATTCGGAGATGTCTATCTGGTACTGCTTGAACGACGCTTCGCGCGCGCGGATCAACCCCTCGATCGTGGCAATCGTGCGCGACACCCCTTCGGTGTCGTTCAGGCTGACCACACCGGCCACGTGGGGGTAGTCCTGCACCGGATACAGCGCCGCGCCGATACAGAAGAACGTGACGCGTTCCGGGCGGTACATCAGCGCCGCCGACGTCATCAGCGTCATCAACGTGGTGGACTTGCCCCGCTGCGCGGTCCCGACCACCATGATGTTGTCCAGTTCGGCATCGATCACCTGCACCCGCTGAACGTGGTCTTCGGGAATGTCCACGATCGCATACGGCAGCACCAAACCCGGATTCTGCCCGTAGTCGACGTGCCAGGGCTTGTCGCGCCAGTAGGCCACCAGCGCATCGACCTGCTCACTGTATTCCAGTGGCGGAAGCCAGATCTGATGCGGAAGCCGGGCGGGGTGCGCGATCAGTGACTCGCGGATGACGTCGAGTAGCTTCTTCTTGCGGAAGCCGTCGGTATGGAAGAGGAACTCGTCGGGTTCCTCGGGCGCCTCGGCCACCGCCAACGCCGCACTGTCGTGATCGCTGAGTGGCTGGTACTCCCAGGTGAGTGGCCGTGGCTGCGAGAAACTGACGTCGACCGTCTTACCAACCGTGACGACCTTCTTCGGCAACACGAACGGCGCAGACAGGTAGAAGCACCGGAACGGCTCGAGATCGCGTGGGCCCACTTTGAGAAGTGCGTACCCGTTTTCTTTCGACGGCAGGTGCAGTGCCGCATCGCTGCCGATGACATCACGGGAATCCTCGGCGGTCTCCGCTCGCAGGGCCACCCGGAATGCGATGTTGCTCTTGGCTTTACTCAACGACGATAGGTCCAGGCGCTGGCCGCCGAGAGTGAAGAACACGTTGCATCCGCGCCCTTCCTGACCGATGTGGATGACCAGCTGGATCCATTCCTGGTGATGGTGGAACAGCTCCAGGTATTCGTCGATGATCACCAGCAGTATGGGGACCGGCTCCAAATCCCGCCCGGCCAGCCGCATCTCTTCGTACTCGTTGGCATCACGGGCACCGGCCTCTTTGAAAAGCCGGTAACGTCTTGCGATTTCGCCGTTGATGGCCTTACGCATGCGCTCCGCGAGGTGACGGTCGTCCTTACCGAGGTTGGACAGCGAACCGGCGACGTGCGGAAGTCCCGCCAGGTCCTGGGCGGCTGACTCGAACTTCATGTCGACGAAGATCACCGCGAAGGTCTCTGGGGAGTGCGTCAGCGCGATGCCATTGGCCAGCGATAGGAAGAACTCCGACTTACCTGAGCCCGATGTTCCGATCACGACGGAGTGGAAACCGAAGCCGCCGAAGTCTTTTGCGCGGAATATCACGTACTGCAGTTCACCGCCCGGCTTGACACCGACCGGCACCATCGCCCACTTCGCGTCACCGCGGCCCCGGCTGTCGGCCCACAGCCGATCGACGTCGAGGTGCCGTGGGTCGCCGATCCCCAGCGCACGTAGTAGCTCGACGCCCTGACTGTCGGTTTCGGACAGGTCGTCGGCGCTCATCGGCGACCAACGCGCCAACGCTCGCGCGTATCGACTGGCGGTCGAGTCGGCGAGCATATCGGCGACGGCGTAGAACACGCCGCGGTGATAGAGCCGACCTTCCCGGAGTTCGAAGCGCTGGCCGTCGTCGAGGAAGCCGACGCCGACACCGGATCGAGTTGCCAACCGCAGCACCGTGATTCCGGCCATGCCCTTCTGCCCGGTCACACTTTCCCACTGCTCCGGCGTTCCGACGTTGTCGTCGACGACGATCCAGTGCGGACCCAGGGTCAACCCCGGCACTTCCATCGCCGACGGCATCGACGTCGGACTGGTGCCGACCGGCGGTGACCAGGGTCCGCGGCCCTTGCGGTGCAATTCGGCATCGAGCGCTTCTTCTAACTCGGTTGGCGAAATGAACACCAGCCTGCGCAGGCCACAAGCGTCGAACATCTCGTCATGCTGGTTGTGCGGCAGCCACACCAACCACGACCACAACTCGGGATGGCGGGTGACCACCATGATCTTGACGTCGTTCGGGCTGTGATAGACGGCCAGCGAGCACAGGATCGAGCGCGCGACCTTGTGCAGCTCAACGGGATCGCCGGCAATGAAGCTGAATCCGGGTTTGGACCGCAGGCCCAACACCTTGCCGATCCCGCGAATCTTGCTTTGCTCGAGGATGAAGTCGCGCAACGCCCCACCGGTCACCGGCTCGAGCTCTTCACCGATCGGCACCTCCGGCCACTGCAGCGATACCGCCGAGTCGCTGGCCTGCTGCACCCCGATGCCGACCCGCACGTCCAAGAAATCCGCGTCGCCGGGGCGGCGTTCCCACATCCGCGGGCCGCCGATCACGGTGTCCAGCTTCTGCGGATCACCGTGCACAAACAGCTGGCTGCGTCGATGATCCTGCGCGGCGCGCTGCACCTCGTCACGATCCTCGTCGAGCTGTCGCAGATAGACGCGCCGCTGCTTTTCCTGTTCACCCCAGGAGATCCGCCTGCCGCGACCGAACCGTCCGCTGAACATCAGCGCGCCGAATCCCGCCAGCCCCATCATCGGGAAAAAGCCCGACTGCAGCGACCGCACACCCGAGGTGTACATCACCACCAACGTGCCGATGATCCCCACGAGCAACGCGGGCAAGGCGATCATCAACAGGATGTTGCGCGGCTCGCGCTCCGGCAGCGCCAACGGCGGCGCGACCGCAACCCGCACCGGAGGCACCGTCGGCGCGGGTTTGCGTGACGCACGCACAAAACCACGTTTGGACATGCCTAACCTCCGACCAGTTCGCTGGCTTCCGGGATCGGCGCCACCGCACCGCCCTCGTTGATGGTGTCGTGCGCCAGCAATGCGCTGTCGCGACTGATGGCCGGCCCTGCCGCGAACGTGCGCACGATCGGCCACGGGGCCGACACGGCGCTGCGCGGATCCAGCCCGAGTGCCTGCAGCGTCTTGTCGTCCCACTGCACGCCGAACCGGACGCCTTGCGGGGATACCCAATACAGGCTTTCACGGCTTTGCGCCGTCGCGACGCCACTCGTGGTGGCAACGAAATTCGCCGCACCCGGCAACATCAGCGTCTGGTCTGCCTCCACCGACTCGGGGTGCCGGTCGTCGCGTACCAAACGGACCAGTCGGCCGTCCATTCCGATCGGCACCGGCAGACCCCGACCGCTGTAGACGGTGATCGAGGCTTGCGGATCGGTGGACTGTTTCTGCCATGCCACACATGTGACCGGATTCGCCTTCTTGTCAACAAAATTCAGCTTGCCCGACGGATAGAAGTCGACGTTGAGCCGTTCGACGACGGGGATGTGAACCAGCTTGTCCGGCGAGACCAATGTCGGCGTCACCGATCCTTGCGAGTTGGCGGTTCGCAGCAAGTCGGCGACAAAGCTGGTGATCTTCTGAACGCCGTCCGTCAACAGGACATAGAAACCCGTGACGTTGCCGTTGGCGTCGCGGGTCTCCAGAACGCTTCCCACTGCCGAACCGGGTAGCAACGGCGACGGCGTGCCGGAATCCGGAATTGCCGGTATCACCAGGGGTTCGGTGGACGGTAAGGCGTCGAACAGCGCATTGGAGATCTCGATCGGGTAGGTCACCCCGGGATCCAAACCCAGGTTGAACGTCACCGACCGGTCGGCCGGGTCGATTTCCGAACGTTGCCCGCCCCAGATCACATAGGTCGCGCCGATGTGCGTCACCAGGACCGCGTCCGGGCGCACCATCGGGGTAGCCCGCCCGCCCTGCTCGAGCTCCCCGGCAATCGACGTCACCACCGGCGCCCCGGCGCCCCGGGCCGGTGCGGTATCGCAGACCGACCACGCCGACATCGATGCCGGTGTAACGGTGAGATCATCTGGCACGCCCGGGATTCCGATCAGCGGGCCGGTTGGGTACTTGGCGATTTCGGCTGCCTTCACCCAGACTACGGCGGCGGCGTTACCGACGGCCAGCCGCGCAGAGGTCAGATTGAGCGCCGGATAGAGCCGGCCGTTGATTCTCGCGTAGACCGCTCCGGTGTCGCGGTTGCCGATGATCGCGGACTGCCCGACCAGACCGGCGGGTTTCATGACGTGCAGCAGCGCCATCCAACCAACGCCGATCAGTACGAACACCGTCGACAGCGCCACGGCCGCTTGCTGTTTGCGGTCATCGTGTTTCATCCGCACCGAGAAGCGGGTGATCGCGGCCTTGAGCCTGCGGTTGTAGAACAGGTGGCCCGAGTTTTGGTCGCGGTTGGCCAGATTGAGTGGCACGTCAGTATCCCTTCGGCGGCTGGTTCGCCCCGTCCTGGTGCTCAAAGCTGTTGCTTGACAGGCAGTTAACCCTCACTGGAGGGCGCCGCCGTATCGCTCCTGGTTCTCGGCGTGAGCCTCTTCGCGTATCGCGGCCACAGCGAGATTCACCCGATCGGCCAGTTCGCCGTGGGTGTAGCCGGCCATCACGGCCGGATGCAGTGCGAGCTCGACGAGCCGGCCGTCGACATTCGCGGACGCACGAATATCGCCGAGATCCACGCTGTAGGTGACGGTCTCGGCCTCACCCACGAGCGCTTCCCATTTGTCGGCAGCCTCATTGAGTTCATGCAGAACAGACTCGACGAGATCCTTGTCGCTGAGCTGCGCGCGGTGTTCCGACCCCGGCATCATTGCAGTATTCCGACCCTTCCGAACAGCGTCAATTCATCGGCTGTCGCCCTGAGCAGCGCGCTGTCACGGGCTGGCTTTCCAATTGCTGGGCGGCGGAGAGCTGAGGAGTTGGAACCAGGCAAAGTGGTAATTCGCGCTGACCGGGTTCTTGGTCGCCAGTGCTTCGGTGGCGGCCAACAGCAGGCAGTTCAGTAGTTGCCCGGCGTCGACGTCCGGGTACTGCGCCAGCAGTTGATATCGCGAAGTATCGACGTAGACCTGCAGGAGGTCGATCTCGGCGGCGGCGATGCCCGTGCCCGCGGCACCCGCCTTGGCCAGCGTGTGCACCATCC
>NZ_JBYCLA010000559.1:0-3005 GCF_057473665.1 Mycobacterium sp. TH-M25 | reverse complement strand
ATGAGTAATCGGGCAACCCAAGACCGGACAAAGCAAGCTGGGCGCTCGGCGACAAGGCGGTCACCGGCGCGCCGCGAAAGGTCGACAATCGTGAGCGAGGAAGTCCAATCAACGGGTCTGGCAGATGCGGCGCGCAATCACCTCGCCGCGGAGCTGAACCGGCTGCGGCAGCGCCGTGATCGCCTCGAGGTCGAGGTCAAGAACGACCGCGGCATGATCGGCGATCACGGAGACGCGGCCGAAGCGATACAACGAGCTGACGAACTCGTCGTCCTTAGCGACCGGATCAACGAACTGGACCGCCGGCTGCGGACCGACCCGTCGCGGGTCGACGAATCGGAAGTGCTGCCCAGCGGTACCGAGGTGACATTGCGGTTTCCCGACGGAGAGGTCGTCACGATGCACGTGATCTCCATCGTGGAAGAGACCCCCGACGGCCGCGAAGCCGAGACATTGACCGCACGTAGTCCGTTAGGACAGGCCCTGGCCGGACACCAACCGGGCGACACGGTGACCTATTCCACACCGCAAGGAACAAACCAGGTCCAGCTACTGGCTGTGAAGTTACCCACCTAGCCGCTGCGCCGAGCAGTCGCTCAGAACCCGGCGAACAACCCCGCGGCCCCGTTAGACTCGCCCCCAAATGGAACCCCCGATGGTCCCCCCAGAGTCTGCGGCCGCGTCGCGCCCACGTCTGAACCTGACGACGCAAGTGCTGCGCTTCATCCTCACCGGCGGCTTGGCGGCGACCGTCGACTTCAGCGTCTATGTGACGCTCTATCTCGGGGCGGGCTTGCAGGTCGACTTGGCGAAATTCACCAGCGTCGTCATCGGCACTATCACCGCCTACCTGATCAACCGCCGATGGACGTTCCAGGCGTCACCGAGCACCACCCGGTTCGCCGCGGTCATGGTGCTCTACGGGATCACCTTCGCTGTGCAGGTTGGGCTCAACCATCTCTGCCTTTTCCTATTCCACTACCAACGACCATGGGCGATACCCGTCGCCTTCGTGATTGCGCAGGGTATCGCCACGGTGATCAATTTCATCGTGCAACGAGCCGTAATCTTTCGGATCCGCTGACGTCCCGCATCGTCGCCGGACCCAGGCTAGATTCGTCCAACTCCTCAACGGGACGCAAGCGTCCCGCATCGTCGCCGGACCAAGGCTGGATTCGTCCAACTCCTCAACGGGACGCAAGCGTCCCGCATCGTCGCCGGACCAAGCGGTACCCTCTTTGACGATGTTGAGCATGGGAGTTTCCACCACCGCCACCCGGCTGACCGGATGGGGGCGCACCGCACCGTCGGTGGCAAACGTGCTCCGCACCCCCGATGCCGAGCTGATCGCCAAGGCAGTGGCCCGGGTCGCTGACGCCGGCGGCCGGGGGGTGATCGCCCGCGGGCTGGGCCGGTCCTACGGCGACAATGCGCAAAACGGTGGTGGGTTGGTGATCGACATGACCCCGCTGAACACCATCCACTCCATCAGCGCCGACACCAAGTTGGCCGACGTCGACGCCGGCGGCGGCCAGGACCACCTGTTGAAGGCGGCCCTACCGTTCGGCCTGTGGGTCCCGGTGCTGCCGGGGACCCGGCAGGTCACCATCGGCGGTGCAATCGCGTGCGACATCCACGGCAAGAACCATCACAGCGCGGGCAGCTTCGGCAACCACGTGCGCAGCATGGACCTGCTGACCGCCAGCGGCGAGGTGCGCCGACTCACGCCAGCAGGTGAGGATTCCGAACTGTTCTGGGCCACCGTCGGCGGCAACGGCCTAACCGGCATCATCATGCGCGCCACCATCGAAATGACGCCGACCGAGACGGCCTATTTCGTCGCCGACGGCGACGTCACCGCCAACCTCGACGAAACCATCGCCTTGCATAGCGACGGCAGTGAGGCCGACTACACCTACTCCAGCGCGTGGTTCGACGCCATTAGCGCTGCCCCGAAGCTGGGCCGGGCTGCGGTGTCGCGCGGCTCGCTGGCCAAGCTGGACCAGTTACCCAAGAAGCTGCAGCGCAATCCGCTGAAATTTGATGCGCCACAATTACTTACCCTGCCCGATATTTTTCCGAACGGGCTGGCCAACAAATACACCTTCGGGCCCATCGGCGAACTCTGGTACCGCAAGTCCGGTACCTACCGAGGCAAGATCCAGAATCTGACGCAGTTCTACCACCCGTTGGATATGTTCGGCGAATGGAACCGCGCCTACGGCGCAGCAGGCTTCCTGCAGTACCAGTTCGTGATACCAATCGAGGCTGTCGACGAGTTCAAGAGGATCATCGGTGACATCCAAGCCAGCGGCCACTACTCATTCCTCAATGTGTTTAAACTGTTCGGTCCTGGCAACCAGGCGCCGTTGAGCTTCCCGATCCCAGGCTGGAACATCTGCGTGGACTTCCCGATCAAACCCGGACTTAACGAGTTTATCGCCGAACTGGACCGCCACGTAATGGAATTCAGCGGCCGGCTCTATACCGCCAAGGACTCTCGTACCACCGCTGACACCTTTCACGCCATGTACCCGCGCATCGACGAGTGGATCGCTATCCGCCGCAAGGTTGACCCCTTGCGAGTTTTCGCGTCCGACCTGGCCCGACGTTTGGAGCTGCTCTAAATGGTGCGTAATGGTTCTTGATGCCGTAGGAAACCCCCAGACAGTGCTGCTGCTCGGCGGCACCTCCGAGATCGGACTGGCCATCTGCGAGCGCTACCTGCGCAACGCCCCCGCGCGGATCGTGCTGGCCGCGATGCCCGACGACCCGGGCCGTGACGACGCGGTGACACAGATGACGGCCGCAGGCGCACGGTCTGTTGAGCTGATCGACTTCGAGGCGCTAGACACCGACAGCCATCCGAAGATGATCGAGCAAGCCTTTACCGGCGGCGACGTCGATGTGGCCATTGTCGCGTTCGGTTTACTCGGCGACGCAGAAGAGCTGTGGCAGAACCAACGCAAGGCTGTGCAGATCGCTGAAATCAACTACACCGCAGC
>NZ_JBYCLA010000558.1:0-11120 GCF_057473665.1 Mycobacterium sp. TH-M25 | reverse complement strand
AGCTCTCGGTATCGCCTGCGTGGTCTGGGTCGTGATGACTCTCTGGTCCGGGATAGCGACTGGCGGCGCAGGCTTGCCGGTGATCCCGCAGACCATCACGTCGCTCGCGCTTGTGGTGGCGGTGTTCGGGCACATGCTCAAACACCTGGGCGTGAAACTCGCTTCTGCGTACTTCCTCATCGCGACGGTGGTGGAGTGGGCGTTCGAACAGGCCAACATCACGTTCGGCGGGTTCATTTGGGGCGATCTGCGCTACGGCCACTTACCGATGCTGGGTCCCCATATCGGAAGCGTTCCCCTGATCGTTCCAATCGGGATGACGGCGCTGTTATGGCCGGTCTACGTGATCGTCAATATGGTGCTCGACGGGAAGATCGTGGTGAATCCGCATACGTTGCGGCCTTGGCAGGTGGTATGGCGCTGCGTGCTCTACGGGATGCTGCACGCCTGGATCGCCTTTCTTGCCAACGGTTTTTGCACCAAGTTCGGTGTATACGAGTGGGTCGGCAAGTCCCGCGCGCTGTCCCCGCAGGACTCGTTCTTCGGCGATCCGGCGCTGCCGGTGGGATGGACGGTCTGGGGCTTCGTCGTCACCATGGTCATCTCATTCGTGCTCCTCCCCACCCTGGGAAAGGACGCGCTGGCCTGGTCATCGGTACGCCCACTCAGCTGGGTCGACACCGCGCCCATCGTGGTCATCGGGTCATACGCGTTCGCGCTATTCCTCAATCCGGTCAACGAGTCCGTCGGCAGCGTCACTCTGTTCATGTTCGGATTCATCTCGCTGTTGGCTTTGTACCGCTTCGTCGCACTCATGCTGGCGCAGAACGGATCCGACGTGGCGCTCCAGGCATCAGCGCAGGATTCCCGTTGACCGCCATGACGCAGCTTCAATCGCAGGGTTACGTGGTGCTTGACGACCTACTGGGCGATTGTGACGTCGAATTGATTCGCGACGAGATGACGCCGTTGCTGACGTCGGCGCCGTTCGGCCGCAACGACTTCGAGGGCCTGCGGTCCCAGCGTGTTTACGCGCTGCTGGCTAGGGCTCCGGCTCGGCAATGTCGCAGCGGCACCACTCGTCCGGCCGCACCAACCTGGACGGGTCCGTGCTGGCCGGACGAAAAAAGATTGCGAGTGCTTACTCTCTATGTTAGATTCGCATCACCCCAACGATGTGGAGGACGGCAGTGAGCTGCGCCGGCGACGGGGCAGTGCGCCGCATGAGCGGCGCCATTGAGGAGGAGCGGCGCATATGAGCTACGACGTGATCATTCGAGACGGATTGTGGTTTGACGGCACCGGAAGTGCGCCACAGACCCGTACGTTGGGCATTCGCGGGGGAGTGGTGGCCACAATTGTCTCCGGGGCCGAGTCCGACCGCTTGGATGAGACCGGCTGTCCGGAGGTCATCGACGCCAAGGGCAAGTGGGTCGTCCCCGGATTCGTCGACGTGCACACCCACTACGACGCCGAGGTGCTGCTCGACCCCGGGTTGCGCGAGTCGGTGCGGCACGGGGTCACCACGGTGCTGCTGGGCATGTGCTCGCTGTCGACGGTTTACGCCGACGCCGACGACGCCGCCGACCTGTTCAGCCGGGTCGAGGCGGTGCCCCGCACGTTCGTCCTCGGCGCCCTGCAGAACAAGACCTGGTCGACGCCAGCGGAGTACGTGAAGGCCATCGACGATTTGCCGCTCGGGCCGAATGTGAGCTCGCTGCTTGGCCATTCGGACCTGCGGACTGCGGTGCTGGGCCTCGAACGCGCCACCACCCCCGATATCCAGCCCACCGACGCTGAGCTGGACACGATGGCGACCCTGCTTGACGACGCACTCAAAGCCGGGATGCTCGGCATGTCGGGGATGGACGCGGCAATCGACAAGCTCGACGGTGACCGGTTCCGCTCGCGGGCGTTGCCGTCCACGTTCGCGACCTGGCGCGAACGCCGCACGCTGATCAAGGTCTTGCGCAAGCGCGGCCGCATTTTGCAGAGCGCGCCTAATGTCGCCAAGGCCGAGTCGGCGCTGCTGTTCTTCCTCGCGAGCAGCCCACTGTTGGGCCTGCGCAAGGCGGTTCGGATGAGCTTGCTGGTGTCCGCCGACGCCAAGTCGATGCCGCTGGCCGTGCACGTTTTCGGCCGGGGTACCCGCCTGATGAACTTCCTGCTGCGCTCCAAGGTGCGTTTTCAGCACCTTCCGGTGCCATTCGAGCTGTACTCCGACGGCATCGACCTGCCGGTCTTCGAAGAGTTCGGCGCGGGCACCGCAGCGCTGCATCTGCGAGACCAGTTGGAGCGCAACGAACTACTGGCCGACGAGGAGTATCGGCGCAGGTTCCGCCGCCAATTCGACCGCAAAAAGCTAGGCCCGTCGCTGTGGCACAAGGACTTTCATGAAGCGGTCATCGTCGAGTGCCCGGACGAGACGCTGATCGGCAAGAGCTTCGGTGCGATCGCCGACGAGCGCAAACTCCACCCGCTCGACGCGTTCCTCGACGTCCTGGTGGAAAATGGCGAGCGCAACGTGCGCTGGACGACGACCGTTGCCAACCATCGTCCCAGGCAGCTTGACAAGCTGGCGACAGAGCCGAGCATCCACCTCGGTTTCTCCGACGCCGGCGCGCACCTGCGCAACATGGCGTTTTACAACTTCCCGGTGCGATTCCTCAAGCGCACCCTGGACGCCTACCAGCAAGGTCGGCCGTTCATCACGATCGAGCGCGCCGTGTACCGCCTCACCGGCGAAGTTGCCGAATGGTTCGGTCTGGACGCCGGCACCCTGCGCGAAGGCGACCGCGCCGACTTCGTCGTGATCGACCCGGCCGGCCTGGACGAGTCGGTGGACGCCTACCACGAGGAGAAGGTGCCGTTCTACGGCGATCTGAGCCGGATGGTCAATCGCAACGAAGCCGCGGTGGTGGCGACCGGTGTGGGTGGCGCGATTGTGTTCCGCGCCGGTGAATTCCGGGAAGGCTACGGGACGACGGTGAAGTCCGGCCGATACCTGCGGGCGGGCCTCCGGCATCGGCAACTCGCCGACGCGAGCGCGTAGGCCTTCACGATGGCACGGACCCAGCAGCAGCGCCGCGAAGAGACGGTGGCGCGCCTGCTCGAGGCCAGTATCGCGACGATCATCGAAGTCGGGTACGCGCGGGCCTCGGCGGCAGTCATCACCAAACGTGCCGGGGTGTCGGTCGGCGCACTGTTTCGTCACTTCGACACCATGGGCGACTTCATGGCCGCCACCGCCTACGAAGTGCTTCGGCGCCAACTGGATTCGTTCACCAAGCAGGTCGCGGCGATACCGTCGGACCGGCCGGCGATCGAGGCGGGCCTGACCATCCTGCGTGACATCACCAGCAGCGCCACCAACGCTGTGCTCTACGAGCTGATGATCGCCGCCCGCACCGACGAAAAGCTCAGCGCGACCTTGCAACTCGTGCTCGAGCAGTACACCACCAAGATTTGCGATGCCGCGCGCGCACTCCCCGGAGCCGACGGTCTCGCCGAGGACACCTTCCCGGTGCTGGTTGCACTGCTGACCAACACCTTCGACGGAGCGGCGATGTTGAGGGCAGTGCTGCCTCAGCCCGAGATCGAGGAGCGGCGGATCGCCCTGCTGTCTTCGCTGCTGAGCGGAATCGGCCTGCCGGCCTGATCGTCAGTTGTCGTTGAGCTTGCTGACCGCGTCGTCGAGTCGGTGGCACAAACACATCAGGTCGTTGATGCCCAGCAGCGTGAGCGGCCGGTGGGTGGCCGGGCCGTCGGCGACCACGCAGAACGGGGTGGCGTCGCCGAGGGTGTCGCGGGTCTTCATCAGCACGCTGATACCGGCCGAACCCAGAAACTCGACCTTGGACAAGTCGACGATCAAGCCCTTGGGCCGCTTGGCCAGCGCGCCGCCGATGGCTTCGGACAGCCCGGGGGCGGTGAGCATGTCCACGCTTCCGCCAACCGACACCACCGCGAGCCCCTCGACCTCAGCTTCGTGGGCGTAGAAGGCGTCTTTGTCCGCCGGTGTTGGCGAACCAGATGTCGCGTGTTGTTTGTCGGCCATCATCGATCTCTCATTCCTCACGGACACCCGCGTTGACGCTTCGCAACGCAGACATCGTTGGTAATGGCTGTCGACTCAACCCACGGACGATGTCGACGTGTGTCGACGGGGCACCGTGGACACACGCATTGAACTCTGCGCAGTGCAGCGCCCCCGGCACTGGAAAGACTAGCCGAAACCACCGACACTTTCGGTGCTGCCCTACAGCGTGCCGATTCCCGTTTGCGGATTGAGCGCGAAACCCCAGTCGAGTAGGCCCGCGGCCTGATCCCAGTAAGTCGGTCCGCCTTCGCGCACCAACCCATACATCATGGCTACCACCAGACGGCGTCCTGCGCGAGCCGCGGCGCCGACGAACGTCTTGCGCGCCGCGTCGGTGAACCCCGTCTTGCCGCCGATCGCGCCGGGATAGCGGGTCAGCAGCTCGTCGCGGTTGACGATGGGGTGATCTCCACCATCACCCGGAAACGTCGCCGACGGCTCGGCGGTAATCTGCGCAAACACCGGGTTGGCCATGGCCGCGCGGAAGATGACCGCGAGGTCGTGGGCCGTCGACCAGCCCGATCCACCCGGCCCGTCCAGGCCGGACGGTGTCGAGGCGTGGGTGTTCACCGCGCCGAGCGACACCGCCTTGGCGTTCATCTTGGACACCGTCGCGTCCACGCCGCCAAGCATGTCGGCCAGTGTGTTGGCCGCGTCGTTGCCGGACACCAGGAGCAGTCCGTCGAGAAGCTGGCGCGCCGTGTAGCTGTGACCGGCTTTCACCCCGACGCAACTGCACTCGACATGGCTGTCGGCGGCGTCGGCGACGACGGTTGAGTCCAGGCTCAGCTCATCGAGCGCCACCAACGCCAGCAACACCTTGATAGTGCTCGCCGGTGGGTGGCGGAGGTTCTCGTCCCGCGCGGCCAGCACCAAGCCGGAGTCGAGGTCGGCCACCAGCCACGTCTGCGCCGGGCCGTCCGGTATCGGCGTCGAGCCGACCGGCTGTACGCCGGCGTCGGCCCAGGCCATCGTGCCGGAGCCGGCAAAGGTCACAACGGCCGCGATTGCGGCCAGCAGCATCCGCATGGGCAGGGACCTTACCGGTTCCTCCTCGGCTTGCAGGGGCAAGCAGCATCGTCGCCGGCCGGCAGGTGTTCAATCGAGTGATGTTGAGTCACGCCGAAATCTCCGACCGGCTGGAAATCCAGCAGCTGATCACGGACTACTCGACCGCGATCGACACCCGGCGCTTCGATGATCTCGACGCCGTGTTTACTCCTGACGCATACATCGATTACACGGCCCTCGGCGGGATCGAAGGCCGCTATCCTCAGGTGAAGGCGTGGCTGGCCGAGGTGCTGCCGAACTTCCCGATGTATGCGCACATGCTGGGCAATCTCTCGGTCCGCATCGACGCAGACACCGCGTCGTCGCGGACGATCTGCTTCAACCCGATGGTCTTGCCGCCGGGCTCCGGGTCCGACCAACAGATCATGTTCTGCGGACTGTGGTACGACGACGAATTCGTTCGGACCCCCGACGGCTGGCGAATGACGCGTCGTGTCGAGACCAAATGCTTCCAGAAAGTCATGTAGCACCCCCCGGTCGGCATGAATTTCGGACTCAAGCACGGGTTCTGGCACAATAGGCTGCTGTCCGTCGCGCGACCCGCCGCCACAGCGGTGCTTGCTCGACGGTCACACACGCGAGGCAAAACCGGATCCGGGCACCCCCGCCCGAATCGCTGAATTGCAGCGTGACACTTTCGAGGAGAAGTCGCTTCACCATGGCTGTAAAAATCAAGCTCACCCGGCTCGGCAAGATCCGCAATCCGCAGTACCGCATCGCAGTAGCCGATTCGCGGACACGTCGCGAAGGCCGCGCGATCGAAGTCATCGGTCGGTACCACCCGAAGGAAGATCCGAGCCTGATCGAGGTCGACTCCGAGCGTGCGCAGTACTGGCTGTCGGTGGGCGCTCAGCCGACCGAGCCCGTCCTCAAGCTGCTCAAGATCACCGGCGACTGGCAGAAGTTCAAGGGCCTGCCCGGCGCCGAGGGCCGGTTGAAGGTCGCCAAGCCCAAGCCGACCAAGCTCGAGCTGTTCAATGCGGCGCTGGCCGCCGCCGACGGTGGACCCGACACCGACGCCGCCAAGCCCAAGCAGAAGAAGGCGCCGGCGAAGAAAGCCGCCGACAAACCGGCCAAATCCGACGAAGCGCAGAAGCCTGCCGAGGACACCGATGCGCCGGCCGCTGACGTCGTCGCCGCCGATCAGGCCGAACCCGCGACCGAGAGCTGAGTGCGCCCATGAGCACCGTCGTCGTTGACGCCGTCGAACACCTGGTCCGCGGAATCGTCGACAACCCCGACGATGTGCGCGTCGATCTGGTCACCAACCGGCGTGGCCGGACCGTCGAAGTGCATGTCCACCCCGAAGATCTCGGCAAGGTGATCGGTCGCGGCGGACGTACCGCGACCGCGCTACGCACCCTGGTCGCCGGTATCGGTGGTCGCGGCATTCGCGTCGACGTAGTGGACACCGACCAGTAGCGGAGAGCTCGGCGTGGAGTTGATGGTCGGGCGCGTGGTCAAAGCGCACGGCATCACCGGTGAACTCGTCGTCGACGTCCGCACCGACGATCCCGCCCTCCGTTTCGCGCCGGGATCGACGCTGCGCGCCAAGGGGTCTGATCGTCGCGAAGGTAGCTACACCGTGGAGGCGGTCCGCCCGCACGGCGTTCGCCTCCTGGTGCGGCTGTCCGGTGTGGCCGACCGCGATGCGGCCGACGCGCTGCGGGGCAGCGTATTCGTCGTCGACTCGACGGATTTGCCGCCCATCGACGAGGACGATACTTACTACGATCACCAACTCGAAGGTTTGCGGGTTCAGACAACGGCGGGCCTCGAATTAGGCACTGTCACCGAGGTTTTGCACACCGCGGCGGGTGAGCTGTTGGCGGTCAAGCGTGAACAGGCCCCCGAATTGCTGGTGCCGTTCGTCAGCGCGATCGTGACGTCGGTGTCGTTGGCGGACGGTGTCGTCGAGATCGATCCACCCGACGGTCTACTGGACTTGGAGAACTGAGGGGCGCGAAGATGAGAGTCGACGTCGTCACGATCTTCCCGTCTTATCTGGAGCCGCTGCGACAGTCGTTGCCGGGCAAGGCCATCGAGTCGGGTCTCGTCGAGTTGGGCGTGCACGACCTCCGCCGGTGGACCTACGACGTGCACCATTCGGTTGACGACTCGCCGTATGGCGGCGGACCCGGGATGGTGATGAAGGCACCAGTGTGGGGTGAAGCTCTCGATGGGATCTGTTCGAGCGAAACGCTTCTCGTCATCCCGACGCCGGCCGGTCGATTGTTCACCCAGTCCACCGCGCAGCGGTGGGGCGGCGAATCGCATCTGGTGTTCGCCTGTGGCCGTTACGAGGGGATCGACCAGCGGGTCGCGGAGGACGCGGCCACGCGGATGCGGGTGGAGGAGGTGTCCATTGGTGACTACGTGCTGCCGGGCGGCGAATCCGCGGCGCTGGTCATGATCGAGGCCGTACTGCGGCTGCTGCCCAACGTGTTGGGCAATCCGGCTTCCCATCAAGACGATTCGCATTCCGACGGGGTGCTCGAGGGCCCGGCCTACACCAGGCCGCCGAGCTGGCGGGGACTCGACGTTCCCGAAGTGCTGTTGTCCGGCGACCACGCCCGCGTGGCCGCGTGGCGGCGGCAGGCCGGCGAGCGCCGGACGCGTGAACGCAGACCCGACCTGTGGGAGCGCCGCTAGCGTCCGGATTCCGTCTCTCCCGACGAGCGTGCCCGCTGGTACGGCTCAACTCGGCGTGTCGCGTACAGACACGCACGCTCGCGCCCTGCGCGTGGCACCACGATTTCGCCGCGTGGGCCCGATCTGGCACAATTGACCAGTTGTCTCCAGCGGTTGTCGACCGTTCGGCTCGCTTCCGTCCCCTGTGAGACTCCCAGATGTCCGACCCCATCGGCTGAGTTGCCTGCTCACACGCCTGCAGCGGTGAGCGGCAGTAATGGCCGCGACCGCAAGGAAGTGTCTCCGACATGAACACCCTGGACTTCGTCGACAAGACGTCGCTGCGCGATGACCTCCCGGCCTTTCACCCCGGTGACACCATCAACGTGCACGTGAAGGTCATCGAGGGCGCCAAAGAGCGCATCCAGGTCTTCAAAGGCGTGGTGCTGCGCCGCCAGGGCGGCGGGGTTCGCGAGACCTTCACCGTCCGCAAGGAGAGTTACGGCGTCGGCGTCGAGCGGACCTTCCCGGTGCACTCGCCCAATATCGATCACATCGAGGTCGTGACCCGCGGTGACGTTCGTCGCGCCAAGCTCTACTACCTGCGCGAGCTGCGCGGCAAGAAAGCCAAGATCAAGGAAAAGCGCTGATTTCCGGCACCGTCGGCGTTTCTGCGGCGGCCCTGCCGGACCGCGCAGTGGCGCTGGCTACGCTGAAGCTGTGACTGACACGACCGACTCGCCTGAAGGCCAACCCGATTCCGGTCCGGCCGAGCCAGATGTCGTGACAACCCCGTCGCCCGCTCCGGCGCCGGATGCGGACGACACCGATCACGACGACAAGAAGCGCGGGGCTATCCGGGAAACCGTAGTTCTTGCCCTCATCGCGCTGCTGTTGTACTACGTCATGCTGACGTTCGTGGCCCGGCCCTACCTGATCCCGTCGGAGTCGATGGAACCCACGCTGCACGGCTGCCCGGGCTGTGTCGGCGACCGGATCATGGTGGACAAGGTGACCTACGATTTCAGTTCGCCGCACCCCGGTGACGTCATCGTGTTCAAGGGTCCGCCGTCGTGGAACATCGGATACAAGTCGATTCGGTCCCACAACTCCGCGATCCGTTGGCTGCAGAACTCGCTGTCGTTCATCGGGTTCGTGCCGCCGGACGAGAACGACTTGGTCAAGCGCGTCATCGCGGTGGGTGGCCAAACCGTGCAGTGCCGCAACAACACCGGGCTCACGGTCGACGGAAAGCGACTCTACGAGCCGTATCTGGATCCGGCCACGATGAACGCCGACCCGGCCATCTACCCCTGCCTGGGGCCCGAGTTCGGGCCCGTCCACGTCCCGCCGGGGCGGCTGTGGGTGATGGGTGACAACCGCACGCACTCGGCGGACTCCCGGGCGCACTGCACCAGCACACCTGCGGACGCGATCAAGGGCCTGCTGTGCACCGGGGACCCGATGGCCGGCACGGTGCCGGTCGACAACGTCATCGGCAAGGCGAGGTTCATTGTCTGGCCGCCCTCGCGCTGGGGTGCTGTGCGATCGGTGAACCCGCAGCAGAATCCGTAAGTATGGCCACCACCTGGCCGCCTCGGACGGTGATCCGCAAAGCTGGAGGTCCGCGGGGGCTGCGCACCCTGGAGTCCGCGCTGTACCGCAGCGGTCTGGGACCGGTGGCCGGCGTGGACGAGGTCGGCCGTGGCGCATGCGCCGGCCCGTTGGTGGTCGCGGCGTGCGTACTGGGGCCTGGCAGGCTGGAAAGCCTTGCCGCTCTTGATGATTCGAAGAAGCTCACCGAGAAGTCGCGGGAGAAGCTGTTCCCGCTGATTCGGCGGTACGCGCTGGCCTACCACGTGGTGTTCATCCCGTCGACCGACGTCGACCGGCGCGGTGTGCACGCCGCCAACATCGAAGGGATGCGTCGCGCGGTGGCCGGGCTCTCGGTTCGCCCCGGCTACGTGCTCAGTGACGGCTTTCGGATTCCGGGTTTGGCGGTGCCGTCGCTGCCGGTGATCGGCGGTGACGCTGCGGCCGCGTGCATCGCCGCGGCCAGTGTGCTGGCCAAAGTCAGCCGCGACCGGCTGATGGTCGAGATGGAGGCGGACCATCCGGGCTACGGCTTCGCGCTGCACAAGGGCTACAGCACCGCTGCTCATTCGGCCGCGCTGACGGAGTTGGGCCCGTGCCCACAGCATCGGTATTCGTTCATCAACGTGCGCCGTGCGGGGTCCCTGCCGGGCGACGACGACCAGCCGGATCAGCGGAGTGAAGACGAGTGCGCAAAGATGGATCCGGTCAATCAACCACGGGGCGGAGAAGGACTGTTGAGCTGATGAGTGCCGAAGATCTCGAAAAGTACGAAACCGAGATGGAGCTCTCGCTGTACCGCGAATACAAGGACATCGTGGGCCAGTTCAGCTACGTGGTGGAAACCGAGCGCCGGTTCTATCTGGCAAACAGCGTGGAGATGTTTCCGCGCAATGCCGACGGCGAGGTCTACTTCGAGCTGCGGTTGTCCGATGCGTGGGTCTGGGACATGTACCGGCCGGCCCGGTTCGTCAAACAGGTGCGGGTCGTCACGTTCAAAGACGTCAACATCGAAGAGGTTGAAAAGCCCGAGCTTCGTTTGCCCGATTAGCGCGACACCGGGCTAAACCCGGTTCTCCTCACCGAACATCGGTTTGCCGCGGTTCTCGATCACGCTGCGGGCCACGTCGGCCAGTTTGATGTTCAGATCCTGCGAGTACCGGCGCAAGATGTTGAACGCCTCTTGCTCGTCGACGCCGTTCAGCATCATCAGCATTCCCACGGCTTTACCGATCTCCCGGTTGGAGAGCAGCCCACGGCGCAAGGTCGAGACGTCCTCGCCCTGGGCGACCGCGTTGATTGCCACGCTGGCGAACGAGGCCAGCACGACGGCCTGCCCGGCCGCCTCTTTGTCGAACACGCCAGCTCGGTCGCTGAACAGGTTGAGCGCTCCGGTCTTGCGCTTGTCCACCAGAATGCGAAATCCCATCGCACCGCGCACCGGCGTTTCGGCGACCATCCGGGCCGCCAAGTGTGGCCAATGGCGGGGTTTGGTGAGGTCGGTTTCGATCTGCGGCGTCTCTTCCTCGATCGCGTCGACACACGGCCCGTCTCCGGCCGCCCGCTCCATATCGTCGATGCGCTGCGCGATGCTGTCGCTGGCACCGACAGTGACGTAGCGACCGTCTCGGCGCACCAGCAGACTCGCATGATCGCATCCCGCGACTACGAGTGTGGCCGCAATGCATACGGCCGCGTAAATCTCGCTCGCCTCCGAGCCCTGGTA
>NZ_JBYCLA010000557.1:0-4986 GCF_057473665.1 Mycobacterium sp. TH-M25 | reverse complement strand
CGCGCCGGCCGCAGTGGGTACGGTCCCATGGTGGCTGAGCTGGAACAGCTCGATCAAGACCAGGCTGATCGTCGCCAACACACCCATCACCGCAGCGATTGCGTAGCCCTGCTTGGTGTTGCCCACCATGCGGCCGAAAGTGCGCGGCAGCGAAAAGCTGATCGCCAGCAGCAGGAAGGTCTCGATCCAATTGGTCAGCCTGGTCGGGTTCTCGAACGGGTGGGCGGAGTTGGCGTTGTAGAACCCGCCCCCGTTGGTGCCGAGTTCTTTGATGGCTTCCTGGCTGGCCACCGGTCCGCCGGTGATGGTTTGGTGCATGCCGTTGAGCGTGTTGACCACCTGGTCGTTCAGGTGGAAATTCTGGATGGCGCCGCCGCTGATCAAGACGATCGCGCCAATGGTCGAGATCGGCAGCAGGATGCGCAGCGTTCCCCGGACCAGATCGACCCAGAAATTTCCGATCTCAGGAGTCCTAGTGCGCGCGAACCCGCGAACCAGGGCGACCGCGACGGCCATGCCCGCCGCGGCGGAGACGAAGTTCTGCACGGCCAGCCCGGCCATTTGCACCAAATGACCCTGCGTCGTCTCGCCGGAGTACGCCTGCCAGTTGGTGTTGGTGACAAAGCTGATTGCGGTGTTCCACGCCAGCGACGGGGTCATCGTGGTAGCCGGGTTGTGCAGGTGCAGCGGCAGCTTGTCCTGCACCAGCTCGAAGAAGAATAGGAACAGCACGCTGACCGCCGAAAACGCCAGCAGGCTGCGAGCATAGGCGTACCACGGTTGTTCAGCTTCGGGGTCGGCGCCGATGATGCGATAGACGACCTTCTCGATTCGCCAGTCGCGTTCCGAGGTGTAGACGCGGTACATATAGTCGCCCAGCGGCACGTGTATCGCCATCAGGGCCAGCACGAGCAGCGCGATGCCCGCGGTAGCTGTGCTCACCTAAAACCTCTCCGGCAGGTACAAGGCCGCAACCAGGTAGACCACCAGCACCGCTGCGAGCGCCAGGCCGATGATGTTGTCGATGCTCATGGGCGCCACTCCTCCGCACAAGAGGAGCTCACACGCGCCGGTTCCCCGTCGATGGCGCGGGTCACAGCTTCTCGACCAGCTTTTGCAGGTAGCCCAGGACGGCGAACACGGCCACCGTCAGCAAGACGTAGGCAACCACGCCCATCGTTTCTCCGTTCGTGACAGGCCGGTCGGGTCGATCGGCTATCGAGTCTCCTTGGTATCGGCATGCAATTTTGCCCTCTGTGACGAGGTCTGGGAAGAAGGTATGCGCCCCCCTTACGCAAAGTTCAGCCGCTAACGATTTCTTTACAGCTGATCGGCCAATCTGGGTATGCGGCAATCACTGTTTCGCGATTTTCACATAAACTTAAGCTTGCACACGTATTTGCTGGACGGGCTGTGATGTGCGCTACTGCGACAGCGGCAGGCGCACCCGGAAAGTGGTGCGGCCCGCGCCGGATTCGGCGGTGACCGACCCGTCGTGAGCTTTGACGATCGAGTCGACAATCGCCAGCCCGAGCCCGTTACCGCTGCCTTCGTGGTGCGCGTCTTTGGCGCGCACGAATCGATCGAAGAGATGGGGGAGCAGCTCCGGGTCGATATCGGGCCCGTCGTCGGCCACCACCAACTCGGCATAGGGCGCGTCGGAGGTGCAGTGGTGGCGGGTAATCGACGTCGTCACAGTTACTCCTGGGGGGGTGTGGATCCACCCGTTGGTCAACAGATTGCTGACCAGTTGATGCAGTCGGTCGCGATCGCCGCGCACCCACACTGGGTCGTCGGGCAGATCCTTGACCCACCGGTGATGGGGTGCGGCCACCGTAGCGTCGTTGAATGCGTTGAGCGCGATGTCGGTCAGGTCGACATCCTCGGTCCGCAGATCGTCGCCCTCGCTCAGCCGCGAGAGCAGCAGGAGTTCGTCGACGAGCGACGCCATCCGGGCCGCCTCGGACTCGATCCGGGCCAGCGCATACTCCGTCGTCGGGGGCAGCGCGGCGCTGTCTTGGCGGGTGAGCTCCGAGTAGCCTTGCAGCGCCGCCAGCGGCGTCCGCAGTTCGTGACTGGCGTCGGTGATGAATTGCCGCACCCGACGGTCGGATTCGGCGCGATACGCCAGTGCGCTGTCGACGTTGTCGAGCAGCCGGTTGAAGGTGTGTCCGACGATCCCCACCTCGTTGTGCGGGTCGGTGTCGTCGGGCTGGACTCTGGTGGTGATGCGATGGTCATCGCCGGTGAGCGGGGTGCCGGCGACCTCGGCCGCAGCGACCGCGACACGGCGCAGCGGTCGCAGCCCATATCCGACCACCAGGGCGGTAAGGCCCGACGTCACCAGCACTGCGGCGATCGAAAGCGCTGTGGCACTTACGATTCTGCGGCTGATCGTCGTGTTGACCAGCTGAAGCGAAAGGCCGACCATCAAGACGTCACCGGAGCCGGTCCTTTGGCTACTGACTCGATACGGCCCCAAACCGCCCAGCTTCACCGTGCGTATCTCGCCGTCGCGCCAGTCCTCTGCCTGGATGGCGGATACGACGTCGGGTGAGGCGGCGCGCGGATCGTCCTCGTAGAAGATCGCCGCACCGCTCACATGGCCGTGCTGGATCACGGCGATCACATTTCCCGCGTTTTGCTCGGTGAAACCGAGCAGCGCCGACCCGATCTCGACATGCTGGCCGGCCTCGCCGGCAAGGTAGTGGGTGTACGAATGATCCAGCGAGTCAAGCGATGACTCGAGATCGGCATCTGTCATCGCGTACACGTAGGTGCGCAGACTCAGCACCGAGATGACGCCAACCACCAACAGGACGAGCGTGACGACCGCCGAGACACCCAAAACCAGTTGATACCGCAGCGAACGGGGCCGCCACCACGGCGTCGCCCGTGTCCCGATCATTTTCCGCCCTCGGTGTTATGCCGGTGGGCGGAGCATGTATCCGACGCCGCGCACAGTGTGCAGCATTGGCTCTCTGCCGGCGTCGATCTTCTTGCGCAGATACGAGATGTACAGATCGACGATGCTGGTGCGCCCGGCGAAATCGTAGTTCCATACCCGGTCCAGGATCTCGGTACGGGTCAGCGCACGGCGCGGGTTGCGCATCAAAAAGCGCAGCAACTCGAATTCGGTTGAGGAAAGCGAGACCAGCGTGCCGGCCCGGTGCACTTCGTGGCTCGCGCCGTCGAGCGTGAGGTCGCCGATCGTGAGGCTCTCCTCGACGGGCGGCGCGAGGTGGTTGGAGCGGCGAAGCAGCCCACGCAGCCGGGCGACCAGCTCCTCGAGGCTGAAAGGCTTGGTCATGTAGTCGTCGGCGCCCGCGGTCAGGCCGGTCACCCGGTCCATCACCGAGTCGCGCGCGGTGAGGAACAAGGTGGGCGTGTAGGGCCCCGATTCGCGGACCCGGTGCAGGATCTCCAGACCGTCGATGTCGGGGAGCATGATGTCGAGGACGAGCACATCGGGTTCGACGCTGCCGAACTTACTGACGGCATCCCTGCCGTTGTGGGCGACCTCGACGGTCCAGCCTTCATAGTGCAGGGCCATCTTGACCAGGTTGGTCAACGCGGGCTCGTCATCGACCAGCAGAACCCGGATCGGTGATCCGTCGTCGCGGCTGATCCGGGGAAGCTGACCTAGGATCGCTTGACGCGGCCGCTGCTCGCGAGTGGTTCCCGACGTAACCGTCACGAGTCTCAGTCTCCCTGCCGCACACCCGATTGTCACGGCGCTCATAGCGTCCTCAAATCTTTCGGCCGTCTGGCGCATACCCGGGCTGCGCGTGCGCCGATGCCTGCTTCGGGTCGTTATCGGGGGCGCTCACGTGCATCGCCGCAGGCAAAGCACGGGGGATCGCCCGAGCAGGTTCTTCCCCCGGCGGGCCGTCCCCGGGTCGGGTACCGTACCTGCCAACTCGGATCTGTGGGAGGGCGTCATGGCGGTCGCTGAGCCGATCATCGTCGTCCTCGGTCCCTGGTGCGGGGGCACGTCGGCCGTCGCCAAAGTGCTCCATCATCTCGGAGTTTTGATGGGCACGCGATTTGATGTCGGTGTTCGCGAACTGGACGACACCTGGGAGGACACGGAGCTGAGCCTGTTGTGCCGCAGAGCTTTCCGTGAGCCTGGTGGTGAGCTGATGATGGACGCTCATGCCTTGAGATTGAAACTTCGACATTGGGCCGTCAATCATCGCCACGCCGCCCGCATCGCGAACCGTCGGCCCGGTGTGAAGCATCCCGCTCTGTGCATCGCAGTGGACCACATCCGAGAAGCCTGGGGCCCGTTGGTGCCGGTCGTTGTCGATCGACCCGCAGCCAACATTGTGGCTTCGCTGAACCGACTTGGCTGGTGGACTGACGAAAAGGAGCGGGCCGAGTCGACGGCTCACTTGATCGCCGCCCGCGACCTCGCGCTGTCAGGCGTTGGGGCCGTGCGGGTCGATTTCGAGGAACTTCGATCGGCGCCCACCACGGTGATCCGCCGTCTCGCAAAGGAATTGGGCCTGGAAATTACCGATGCCCAATTTGATGCAGCCGTCAACAGCGTGGTGCCCGCGGCTGACGTCCCCCGAGACGTCGATCCCCACCAGCGGCTCATCGAGCGTTTTCTGGCGGAAGAGGAAAGCAGACCCGACGACCCACTACCCGTACACATGCTGGCGCAGCTGTATTTCAACATTCACGATTTCGCCAACGCGCGCAGATACTCTGAGCGGTTGATCGAGATCGGAGCCGACGAAGAAAATATCTTCTTGGCAATGCTGCGGATCGCACAGTCGATGGACAAAGTCGATACACCGTGGCTCGACGTTCAGGATGTGTACATGCGGGCCTGGGAGTTCCGCCCGACCCGCGCCGAACCCTTCTATGGCATCGCCCGGCATTACAGCGCTGTTAAGCGCTACCAACTTGGTTATCTTTTCGCTGAGCGCGCCGCCCAAATCCCGCTTCCCCCAGGCGACATGGTCATCCACGACCCGG
>NZ_JBYCLA010000556.1:0-2973 GCF_057473665.1 Mycobacterium sp. TH-M25 | reverse complement strand
TCCACCGGCAGTGGACCAATCATCGGTGGCGGAGGCGCCGCAGCGGAGCAGCAGATGTCACAGCAACTGAAAAGCCTCGGCGATGCCAATGTCCAAGAGGTTGACGGCTCGGACGCAGCTCAATTCATCACGGCTGCAGCCGCTGTCGCCAACCGTGACCTCGCCTCCCCCTTCATGTCATTGCAGCGAGCGTTGGGATGCCAACAGAACAACGCGGGGTTCGGGGCACGTGCCTACCGACGGACCGACGGGCAGTGGGGAGGCGCGATGCTGGTCATCACCAAGAGCTCGTTCCCCAACGTCGACGCCCTGACCGCCTGCGCCAAGTCCAGTTGGCGTCGAGCCACGGCGGGCGGGCTCAATTCGATGTGCAACAGCGGCTGGGCCTACCCCCCTCCGGCGCTAAGTAACCGCGGCGCTGAGACCTACTACGTCTTGCTCGCCGGCACCGCCTCAGACTTCTGCAGTGCGCTCAACGGCAACTACCGGAACAATGCCTCCGGGTGGCCGTAGGCAAGGATAGCGGGTCAGTGGAGTCGTACGGTGTAACCCAGAGACTCGAAGGACCGGAAAGGAGAAGCATGTCGCGCCCATCCAGCGAGCCCTCGGCTGTCACTAGTCACCACCGCGTCGTCATCATCGGAAGCGGATTTGGCGGCCTGAATGCGGCCAAGGCGCTCAACCGGACCGACGTTGACATCACCCTCATCTCGAAGACAACCACTCATCTGTTCCAGCCGCTGCTGTATCAAGTGGCCACCGGGATCTTGTCCGAAGGAGATATCGCCCCGACCACCCGGCTGATCCTGCGTAAACAAAAGAATGTCCGGGTGCTGCTGGGTGAGGTCAACGCCATCGACCTGAACGCGAAGACGGTCACATCGAAATTGATCGACATGGAGACGGTAACACCCTACGACAGCCTCATCGTGGCCGCCGGCGCGCAGCAGTCGTACTTCGGCAACGACGAGTTCGCCACCTTCGCGCCCGGCATGAAGACCATCGACGATGCCCTGGAGCTGCGCGGTCGCATCCTCGGCGCGTTCGAGGCCGCCGAGGTCGCTACCGATCCGGCCGAGCGGGAACGCCGGCTGACGTTCGTGGTCGTCGGCGCCGGACCGACCGGCGTCGAGGTGGCCGGACAGATCGTCGAACTCGCCGAACGAACTCTGGCTGGGGCATTTCGGACCATTACGCCCAGTCAGTGCCGGGTGGTCTTGCTCGACGCCGCGCCCTTGGTGCTGCCGCCGATGGGAGAAAAGCTGGGTAACAAGGCGCAGCGCCGGCTGGAAAAGATGGATGTCGAAGTCCAGCTCAACGCGACGGTGACCGCCGTCGACTACAAAGGCATCACCATCAAAGATAAGGGCGGCGGTGAACGCCGCATCGAATGCGCGTGCAAGGTGTGGGCCGCGGGCGTGGCCGCCAGCCCGCTGGGCAAGATGATCGCCGAGCAGTCCGATGGCACCGAAATCGACCGCGCCGGACGGGTGATCGTGGAGCCCGACCTCACCGTCAAGGGACACCCGCACGTCTTTGTGATCGGCGATCAGATGTCGGTGCCCGGTGTACCGGGAATGGCGCAGGGGGCGATTCAGGGGGCGCACTACGCCACCACAGTGATCAAGCACTCGGTGAAAGGCCACGATGATCCGGCCAATCGTAAGCCGTTCAAGTATTTCAACAAGGGCAGCATGGCGACGATCTCCCGATACAGCGCGGTCGCGCAGGTCGGCAAGTTGGAGTTCGCCGGCTTCATCGCTTGGTTGGCGTGGCTGGTGCTGCACCTGTACTACCTGATCGGCCATCGGAACCGGATCGCCGCCCTGTTCGCCTGGGGGATCTCCTTCTTGGGTCGCACTCGCGGCCAGATGGCCATTACCAGTCAGATGATCTACGCCAGACTGGTCATGAACTGGATGGAGCAACACACGCAGGCGCAAGGCGTTCTTGCCGCCGCCGAAGAAGCCGAACACGCCGAACAATCGGCCGCCGGCTAACGGTTCCGGCGTGACGAATAGTTTTGTCCTACAGGGTATCCCAGTCATATCCGCCGCGCCGTAGGCGCTTTTCCCCCGAGTTAACGCGAAGGATCAGGGGCGACGGTGAAGGCGTAGGCGCAGATCCTTGGGTTTGAGTGACACTGTCTCTGACACCTGAAGTTGGTAACCCGGGTATGGCTCCAAGGTGAATTGGTGCAGAATCATCGCTAGCGTCAGCAGGATTTCATGGAGGGCGAACTGCCTGCCGATGCATGCCCGCGAACCGGTGCCGAACGGCTTGTAAATGCGGGGTGGTCGTTTGCGGATGTTCTCGGGGAGAAATCGGTCTGGGTTGAACTGGTCGGCATCGTCTCCCCAGGGGCGGTCACGGTGGGCTGCTACTAGGAAGACAAATACCCGATCCCCCGCTGTGAATCGGTAACGTCCTTCCCCGAGCGTGGTGTCGGTCTTGGCCTGTCGGAAATACCCTGGTGCAATTGGCCATAGGCGCAGCGTCTCGTCAACGATCCGGCGTAGGTATCGCAGTTTGGCAACGTCATCGAACGATACCTCGGGGATGTCCCGGTCTGGCCAGCGCTGGTCCACCTCGGCACGTGCTGCGGCAGCCATGCCCGGATTGGTCGCGAGGTCGTGCAGTGCAAAGGCGATAGTGTTGGCGGACGTTTCACTGCCGGCGATGAGCAAGGTCATAGCCTGGTTGACGATGTTGGCCTCATCTAGGCGTTCGCCTGTGTCGGGATCTGTTTCGTGCAGCATGATATCGAGCATGTCTTTGGCGGCATCGTCGCGACTATCGCTGTTGCGGCGAGCCTCGATGATGGCAGCGACCTGCTCGCGCAGGTATTGCGTGTCGCGTTGGTGCTGGTTGCGGCCGCGCCGGCCCAGCAGCTGCTCATAGAGAGGAAGGGCGTCGGTACGAACTTTGCCTATTGCGTACTTCAGCCCACGC
The DNA here is from genome assembly GCF_057473665.1 of Mycobacterium sp. TH-M25. NCBI lineage: Bacteria > Bacillati > Actinomycetota > Actinomycetes > Mycobacteriales > Mycobacteriaceae > Mycobacterium > Mycobacterium sp. TH-M25. Next base: position 21 of record NZ_JBYCLA010000556.1, on the reverse strand, counting down.
AAGAAGGCTGTGTTGAACGGG
>NZ_JBYCLA010000555.1:0-4207 GCF_057473665.1 Mycobacterium sp. TH-M25 | reverse complement strand
TTGGTGCCGCCGCGCAAGAAGGAGATCCTCGACCACTACGAGGACCGTGCGGACAAGGTCGAAAAGCAGTTCCAGCGCGGCGCTTTGAACCACGACGAACGCAACGAGGCGCTGGTGGAGATCTGGAAGGAAGCCACCGACGAGGTCGGTCAGGCGCTGCGGGACCACTACCCGGTCGACAACCCGATCATCACGATCGTCGACTCCGGTGCCACGGGTAACTTCACCCAGACCCGGACGCTGGCCGGCATGAAGGGTCTGGTGACCAACCCGAAGGGTGAGTTCATTCCGCGTCCGGTCAAGTCGTCCTTCCGCGAGGGCCTGACCGTGCTGGAGTACTTCATCAACACCCACGGCGCTCGAAAGGGCTTGGCGGACACCGCGTTGCGTACCGCCGACTCGGGGTACCTGACCCGTCGTCTGGTGGACGTGAGCCAGGATGTCATCGTCCGCGAACACGACTGCCAGACCGAGCGCGGCATCGTCGTCGAGCTGGCCGAGCGTGCGGCTGGGGTTGATGGTAAGGCCAGTCTCATCCGCGACCCGTACATCGAAACATCGGCATACGCACGGACTTTGGGCACCAACGCGGTCGACGAGGCGGGCAACGTGATCGTCGCGCGCGGTGAGGATCTGGGTGACCCGGAGATCGACGCCTTGCTGGCGGCGGGCATCACGCAGGTCAAGGTGCGCTCGGTGCTGACCTGCACCACCGGCACAGGTGTGTGCGCGACGTGTTACGGGCGGTCGATGGCCACCGGCAAGCTGGTCGACATCGGTGAGGCCGTCGGCATCGTGGCCGCCCAATCCATCGGTGAGCCCGGCACCCAGCTGACCATGCGTACCTTCCACCAGGGTGGTGTCGGTGAGGACATCACCGGCGGTCTGCCCCGGGTTCAGGAGCTGTTCGAGGCCCGGGTGCCGCGCGGCAAGGCGCCGATCGCCGACGTCACCGGACGGGTCCGCCTCGAGGACGGGGAGCGCTTCTACAAGATCACCATCGTTCCCGACGATGGCGGCGAAGAAGTCGTCTACGACAAGCTGTCCAAGCGGCAACGGCTGCGGGTGTTCAAGCACGAAGACGGTTCCGAGCGGGTGCTCTCCGACGGTGACCACGTCGAGGTGGGTCAGCAGCTGATGGAAGGCTCGGCCGACCCGCACGAGGTGCTGCGGGTGCAGGGCCCGCGCGAGGTGCAGATCCACCTGGTCCGCGAGGTCCAGGAGGTCTACCGGGCCCAAGGCGTGTCGATCCACGACAAGCACATCGAGGTGATCGTGCGCCAGATGCTGCGCCGGGTCACCATCATCGACTCGGGCGCGACGGAGTTCCTGCCCGGCTCGCTGATCGACCGTGCGGAGTTCGAGGCCGAGAACCGTCGGGTGGTGGCCGAGGGTGGTGAGCCCGCCGCCGGTCGTCCGGTGCTGATGGGTATCACCAAGGCGTCGCTGGCCACCGACTCGTGGCTTTCCGCGGCGTCGTTCCAGGAGACCACACGGGTGCTGACCGATGCGGCGATCAACTGCCGCAGCGACAAGCTCAACGGTCTGAAGGAGAACGTGATCATCGGAAAGTTGATCCCGGCTGGCACCGGTATCAACCGCTACCGCAACATCGCGGTGCAGCCCACCGAGGAGGCCCGCGCCGCGGCCTACACGATCCCGTCCTACGAGGATCAGTACTACAGCCCGGACTTCGGCCAGGCCACCGGTGCTGCCGTTCCGCTGGACGACTACGGCTACTCGGATTATCGCTAAGAAAAAGCCCCGGCCAATTGCCGGGGCTTTTTCTGTGCGCCCAGTGTGCGGCCAGCTTCACGCTCGCGACTGAGTGTGCGGCTGGCCGCACGTTCGCCCGACGGGCCGCGGGTCGGTGTCGCTCACTAGACTGGGCGGCGTGCTCATCGGTTCGCATGTCAGCCCAACCGATCCGCTCGCCGCAGCGGAGGCTGAAGGCGCTGACGTCGTGCAGATTTTCCTTGGCAACCCGCAGAGCTGGAAGGCGCCCAAACCGCGTAGCGATGCCGCTGTGCTGAAGGCCGCGGCCCTGCCGGTGTACGTGCACGCGCCCTACTTGATCAATGTCGCGTCGGCGAATAACCGGGTGCGGATCCCATCGCGCAAGATCCTGCAGCAGACTTGTGATGCGGCCGCCGACATCGGTGCTGCCGCCGTGATCGTGCATGGTGGGCACGTCGCCGACGACAATGACCTCGAGGATGGTTTCGGCCGCTGGCGTAAAGCACTCGACCAACTGCAAACCGACGTTCCGGTCTACCTCGAAAACACGGCCGGCGGCGACCACGCGATGGCTCGCCGCTTCGATACCATCGCCCGACTCTGGGATGTCATCGGCGACACCGGGATCGGTTTCTGCCTGGACACCTGTCACGCATGGGCGGCTGGCGAGGGGCTAATTCAAGCTGTGGATCGCATCAAGGCCATCACCGGCCGGATCGACCTGGTGCACTGCAATGATTCCAAGGACGAAGCGGGCTCGGGTCGTGACCGTCACGCCAACTTGGGTAGCGGCCAGATCGATGCCGAGTTGCTGGTAGCAGCCGTCAAGGCAGCGGGTGCGCCGGTGATCTGCGAAACCGCTGACGAGGGCCGCAAGGACGACATCGCGTTCCTGCGCGAAAAGACCAGCGGCTGACGCAGCGCTGGCGTTACATTTTTTGTACGACTATGGGAAAAGCGTAATATCGGTGGCATGCCAGACACCCATGTCGTCACCAACCAGGTTCCGCCGCTGCTGGACTACAACCCGGCGACCTCCCCGGCGCTGATCGAGGCCCTAATCCGCGAGGGCGGTCAGTGGGGCCTCGAGAAGGTCAACGAGGTTGGGGCGATTTCCGCCAACCACGAAGCCCAGCGTTGGGGCGAGCTCGCCGACCGTAACCGGCCTGTCCTGCACACCCACGACCGATACGGACACCGCGTCGATGAGGTGGAATACGACCCGGCCTACCACGAGCTGATGCGCACGGCGATCTTCCACGGCATGCACGCTGCGCCGTGGGCCGATGAGCGGCCGGGGGCGCATGTGGTGCGTGCCGCCATGACCTCCGTATGGACCGTCGAGCCGGGGCATATGTGCCCGATCTCGATGACCTACGCTGTTGTCCCAGCGCTGCGGTGCAACCCCGAGCTGGCAGCGGTCTACGAGCCGTTGCTGACCAGCCGCGAGTACGACCCGGAACTGAAACTGGCCACCAGCAAGCGCGGCATCACCGCGGGCATGTCGATGACCGAGAAGCAGGGTGGCTCCGATGTCCGCGCCGGCACCACCCGGGCGACCCCAAACGCCGACGGCACGTACAGCCTCACGGGCCACAAATGGTTCACGTCGGCACCCATGTGCGACATCTTCCTGGTGCTTGCGCAGGCACCGGCCGGGCTGTCGTGCTTTCTGTTGCCGCGGGTGCTCCCCGATGGCACCCGCAACCGGATGTTCTTGCAGCGACTCAAGGACAAGCTCGGTAACCATGCCAACGCCTCAAGTGAGGTTGAATACTCTCGTGCCACTGCCTGGTTGGTCGGTGAAGAGGGACGCGGGGTCCCGACCATTATCGAGATGGTCAACCTCACCCGGTTGGACTGCACCCTGGGCAGTGCCACCAGCATGCGCACCGGCCTGACCCGCGCCATCCACCACGCCCAGCATCGAAAAGCATTCGGCGCCTACCTGATTGACCAGCCGCTAATGCGCAACGTACTGGCGGACCTGGCCGTCGAGGCTGAGGCCGCCACGATGGTCGCGATGCGGATGGCCGGTGCCACCGACAATGCGGTGCGCGGGAACGAGACAGAGGCGCTGCTGCGCCGCATCGGTCTGGCGGCCAGTAAGTATTGGGTGTGCAAGCGTTCCACCCCGCATGCTGCTGAAGCGCTGGAATGCCTGGGCGGCAACGGATATGTGGAGGATTCCGGGATGCCGCGGCTGTACCGCGAGGCGCCGCTGATGGGCATTTGGGAGGGCTCAGGTAACGTCAGCGCCCTAGATACCTTGCGTGCCATGGCAACTCGACCCGAATGCGTCGAGGTGCTATTTGGCGAATTGGCCGGATCCGCGGGTCAGGACTCCCGACTGGACGCCCATGTCGAGCGGCTGCGGCCACAACTGGCCGACGTTGAAACTATCCAGTACCGCGCTCGCAAAGTCGCTGAGGACATCTGCCTGGCGTTGCAGGGGTCGTTGCTGGTGCGC
>NZ_JBYCLA010000554.1:0-5196 GCF_057473665.1 Mycobacterium sp. TH-M25 | reverse complement strand
GGATCGAGGCCGACGGCCGTGATCTCAGCGGCCAGCGATTCGGTCCCCACCACCAGCACCCGGGATCGGGGCACCAACCGGCCGGCCAGTACATGGGCCGCGCTCTGCGCGCTGGTGACCACGTCGACGTCGGCCGCCTGCAGACCCAGGTCTTGCAGGTGCGCGGCGACCTCCCCGGCGCTGCGCGACGCGTTGTTGGTGACGAATAGCGTTCGGCCCGGCGCATTTTCCAGCGCCTCGGCGGCGCCCTCGGTCAGTTCGTGACCACGAAATACGGTTCCATCGAGGTCGAGTAGCAGACAGTCGTGTTGCTGTGCAAGTGTCGCCACGTCAGCCGAGCTCACTCGCCCGGTCTTCGGCGTCAGTGGCACCCTCGACGTCGGCCTCGGCGGCATGCAAAAACCATTGCAGGGCCTCGTCGCGACGATCGAGGGCCAGCAAGGTCTCGGCATAGGCGTAGAACAGCCTGGCCGGGATTGTGCCGATGCGGGTCGGATCGGGTTGCGGCGTGGACAACACGGTCAGGGCTTGCTCGAGTTGGCCGAGATCGGCACGGGCGCCGGCGATGACGATGCGCATCTCATCGGCTTCGTCGCCGGTGAGCTTGGCCGCTTCGTCGCCCCGGGCCAGCTCCAGCGCGCGTTGCGGTCGACCGAGCCCGCGTTCACAGTCGGCGATCAACGGCAATAGTGGTGACTTGCTGCCCATCCTGCGTGCCGCCCGCAGTTCCGCGATGGCCTGCGACCAGTCCCCGCACTGGTATGCGGCGATACCGACGGCTTCCCGCACGGCGGCGATCCGGCCGGAGCGAGCCCGCGCGGCGCGTGCATGTTCGAGAGCTGCCGCTGGGTCCTCGTCGAGCAATTCGCCCGCGGCCACCAGGTGGCGTGCCACCGCATCGGCGTTGACGCGGTCCAAAGTGCTTAATTCCCGCCGGATTTCGGGTGCGAGTTGCTTGGCCTCGATCTCCCGCGGGATCGGCGGCCCCTTCTGGTCGTCCGCAGAGCGGTCCCGGGTTTGCAGACGACGGTCACGTCCCGGGCCGGAAGTAGGAGCCTGGGGTCGTGGCGATCTCTTCGGTCGCCGATCCCTATCGCCTTGCCTGTCGTCGCCCACTCGAACCCTTCACCTCGTCGCTACTTCCCGACAAAGGATACGGGCTACGTGCCGTCGTTCCTGCTACAGCACTGCATCGGCCAACCTGTCACCCTGGTCGAGGCGCGCGGTGGCCGGGTGAAACAGCAGCCGGCCGATCGCTAACGAGCGTCGTAGTCGATCGTGATGGACGGACTGGTGGGCCGCGCTTGGCAGGTGAGAACACGACCCGCCCGGACGTCGTCATCGCGCAGGGCAAAATTCTGGTCCATCGACATCTGGCCGGAGGTGATCACGGCGGTGCAGGTGCCGCAGGCCCCGCCCATACATGCGTAGGGTGCGTCGAGCTTGTTGCGCAGTGCCGCTTCGAGGATCGTCTCACCGGCATGGAGGTGTATGTCGTGATCGGCGCCCCGCAGTGTGACGGTCATGTCGGAGGCGATGGACCCCGGTGGCGGAGTCGTGGCGGCATTGGTGCGGAAAAGTTCCAGATGCACGCGCTCGCTGTCAACCCCTGCATCGATGAGGTTGTCCCGCAGTGTCGTTACCAGTTCCTGCGGCCCGCAGAGGAACCACCGGTCGACGTCGCCGCTTTCGCGGCCGACAACTTGTTGCACCAAGGAATAGCTGATCCGTCCGCGGGTGCCGGCCGATTGTCCACCGTCTCGGGACCGGACATGCACAACGCTGAGCCTGTCGCCGAACTGCTTTTCCATGTCGTCGAGTTCCTTGCGGAACATGGTGGACGCTGTGGTGCGGTTGCCGTAAATGATGGTGAAGCGGCTCTGAGGCTCGACGTCATGGCCGGTGCGCACGACCGACAGGATGGGCGTTATGCCGCTACCAGCCGCCACCGCCACGTACGTTCGCCGAGCCGAGGAAACGAACGGCACTCCGAAATTGCCGGTGGGCGGGCCAAGTCGAACCTTGTCACCGGCACGCAAATTGGCTGTTGCGAAGGTGGAAAATGTCCCGCCTGGCACCCGCCGGATAGCGATGGCGAGTTCGTCCGACACCGCAGACGTGCAGATCGAGTAGCTCCGCCGCACATCTTGTTGCCCGACCTGATGGTGGACGGTGAGATGCTGGCCCGGCTGGAATCGGAAGTGCTCACGAAGATCTGGAGAGATGTCGAAGGTGATCTTGACGCTGTCGGGAGTCAGCGATTCGACACTGCGAATGACTGCCGGATGGGCGACACCGCTTCTTTCGGCGACCGGCCGCGGCGGGTGGACGGGAACAAGCGCGGCCAGCCTGCCGTTGAGGCGCTTCCACCGCCGGTACTCAGCGGCGTCGAGTTGCTGGCCGAAAGCCGTCATGAGAGCGGGATCGCGATCGAGATACGCGGCTTCGTTACGCCGCCATGCGGCGACATATTTGTAGAACGGAATGGACGGGTGCAGGTGATGGACGAGGTGATAATTCTGCGATAGCAGAAGCGGGGTGAGGACCCATTCCGCTCCGACGCGATTGCGGGTGGCCCGGTAGCGGTTGCCCTGATGGGTGTCCTTCAGGTCGTGGTGCGGAAGCCAGTCGAACCACCATGCCAGCACGAACACCGCGATGCGTTCGGGGACGAGATAGACGATCGCGAGTTGCCAGAAGTGCCCGGTGAACGCAGCGGCCGCGATCGCGGCCAACGTGACACCCAACAGCGCCGCGGTCTCGGCGAGCTCAGAACGGGGGCGGCTGCCCCAGTTTCGCGCCAGGAAGCGCAGATACGGCAGATCCATCACGGAAAAGCGCAGCGGGAGCTGCCAGCCGGTGGCGCCACTGACGAAATGATCGGGATCGTCGTCGCCGTCATTGGTGTGGCGATGGTGCTCGATGTGGATGAATGCGAACGACTCGAAAGAGATCAGCGGCGAGACGAAGATCATCGCCACGCGACCGAATACCAGATTGACCCAGCGGTGGCGGCTGATCGAATAATGCGATGCATCGTGCACGACGGTGAACAGCACGAAAATCGCCGCGGCACTCACCGGGATGGTGAGAATGGGACGAAGTGCCGATGTCAGCGCCGCCTCGGTGCTGACTCCGAAAACCGTTACCGCTGCCGCGAACAGCGCCACCGTCGGCCACGACACCATGGGAATCTTCTCACCGGTGTCGGGCAGCGTGTGATTGGTCGCCGTCGGCGAAACTCGCTGCGGCTGCACCTCCAGCGTCACGAACCACGTCCCTTCTGCCGTCCTGTCGCACTGCGGCGACCGAGGTTTCGGCAAAGCTACCGAGTGCCCGGGCCCGACAACAAGAAGGTGTGGGCACACACCCATGTGCTGACAGCACACCGAAGCAGGAATGCCCCCGGATGCATTACGGCAAGTTCTGAGCTGCGGGGGCTCCCAGCACCTCGCAGACACGCAAAGCCGCATGAAGTTCTGGAACCCTTGTCCGGATCGGTGTGCCGATGCGCTGCTCGGCGCGGCGGACCCGTTGCAGAACGGTATTGCGGTGAATGCCCAGCGTGGCGGCAGCCACCTTCAAGCTTCCCTGCGCTGAGAAAAAGGCCAACAGCGCTGCTCGCTCGTCTCGGCTGCGCGGGTCGTCGCGAGCGAGCTCGCCAAGCTCCGCCTCGACGAAGGCTCGTGCCGCGCCGAGGTCGCTGGACATCACATCGATGAGCGCGATGTCGCCATACTCAGTGACCGACGGAGCGGGCCATCCGGCCAACTCGGCAATTCGCCTGGCCCGCAACGCCTCACGATGCGAGATGCGGAATCCAGCCGGTCCTTCTCGCAGCGCACCGACCGCGAGGTGAACTTTCTCATCGGGACGGTAGGTGCGGACCAGAATTTCCATGCCCGAAGCGGACGGTTCCGCGGTCACAGCGACCCACCCCCATACCGCGCGCGGACCGTCAGCGACGACGAGTGCACGTTCGCTACCAATACTTTTGGCGAATCGCTGCGCGACGGCGGCCAGATCTGGAATATTCCCGGACGCCCAGCAGACGAACCCCAACTGCCTGCCCGTGAGTATGTGGCCGAGCACCCGTTCCGAGCGGCCCACGTTGATCCGTTCGTCGACCAGCAGCGCCCGGACAATATCGTCGCGTTCGGCTCGGTGCTGGTTCTGGCGCCGGTCGAGCTCGGCGACGTACTCCGAGGCACCCAGCGTCGAGATGCGATCGATGTATCGAAATCCAAACCGCTCCATTTCGAGAAAGGCGGCAAGCGACTCGGCCGGATCCTCAACTCGGGCGGACACGGCCTCGGCGAACTTCTCGATGAAGTAACGGTGGCCGAGCCGGTAGAAGCGCAGCATCACGTCGACGCTGTGCCCGCGGGAAGCCATCGCCCGGGCGTGCTCGAGAGCAGTCACCGGAGCTTCTGCGGCCCCGACGTCGATGCCGTGACGAACCATTGACAGCGCCGCTTCGAGATTCGACGAGCACGACCCCAATGTCAGCCCGCGTAGTTCAGCGTCAGCACCGATCGCGGGGATGTGCGCGGCAAGGAACTCAAGCATGTCGTCGGCTAGGGACGACACGTCGCCGAGCAGCGATGCGGCGACCGCCCGCAACCCATGAGCGCCGTCGGCCGAAGATCCGTCAACCATCTGCAGGACAGTAGTTGTCGATTGTGGTGCGCCGGCGGTTGGCGGCCGTTCGAAGCCCGTCCGCTGACTGGTTGCGGTGGCTGGCTTTGTGGTTTTGTGGTGGATATGCCCGTGCCCCCCAAGGGTTTTGGGGGGCACGGGGCTTGTTGTGTGTGTTCGGCGGTGTCCTACTTTTCCACCCTTGTGGGTAGTATCATCGGCGCTGGCAGGCTTAGCTTCCGGGTTCGGGATGGGTCCGGGCGTTTCCCTGTCGCTATTACCGCCGTAACTTTATTGAGTTTGTTGTTGGTGGTGGGGTGCAGCAGTTGTGGTTGCTGGATGAGTGGTTGCGTGTGTGTAAGTTTTCGGCCGGTTAGTGCCAGTTCCCTGCGACCATTGCTGGTTTTGTAGGTCTGGTCTATCGATCCCGTGGTCTGCGGGGGGCCTTATCCTTCTTAAAAGGTGAGAAGCCTGGTCTTGGAGGGGGTTTCCCGCTTAGATGCTTTCAGCGGTTATCCTGTCCGAACGTGGCTATCCAGCGGTGCCCCTGGTGGGACA
>NZ_JBYCLA010000553.1:0-5432 GCF_057473665.1 Mycobacterium sp. TH-M25 | reverse complement strand
AGAGTGCTATCCTTGTAGCAGACTGCTACAGCGAAGGCCGCTCATGACACAGACCACTGATCGGGTGACACGCGTCGCGGCCGACCTGATGGACAGCGCGGCCGCCGAAGGCGCACGACAAAGCCGCTCGGCCAAACAGCAGCTCGACCACTGGGCACGAGTGGGACGCGAAGTCTCGACTCAGCAGACGGCGGCCCGGCGGCGAGTTGAAGCCGCGTTGGCCGGCGAGCTGGAACTGCGGGAACTCGGTGCCGAAGAAGGTGCGGTCTTCAATGCCGAGATCGCAGCGGCCGTTGAAGAGAATCTGGCCGGAGCGAACTACGGCACGCTGCTGGCCGAGCGAGGCGTGACAACCGTGGCCCTCGACGACAACGGTGACATCGTCGAGCACCGCCCTGACGGGTCGTCGAGCACGCTGAACATGACACCACCACGCCGCAGAAAGGCGAGCGCCACACCCGCTCGATGAAGCGGCTCGATCTCGTCGTCGGGCCCAATGGGTCCGGCAAGTCGACGTTCGTCGAACTCACGTTGGCACCGCTGCTGCCCGGCAGCGCCTTCGTCAACGCCGACGAGATCGCCAGGCAACGCTGGCCGGATGATCCGGCCTCGCACGCCTACGAAGCTGCGCGGGTGGCGGCACAGACGCGGGCCACGCTCATCGAACTCGGCGCATCGTTGATCGCCGAGACCGTGTTCTCCCATCCGTCGAAGCTGGAACTGGTCGATGCCGCCCACGCAGCGGACTACACGATCGTGGTGCATGTCCTGCTGATTCCCGAGGATTTGGCCGTCGAGCGGGTCCGGCGCCGAGTGAGCGCTGGTGGACACGATGTACCCGAGAACAAGATACGTGAACGCTACCAACGTCTTTGGGGGCTCATCGCCGCCGCGATCCTGCGCTGCGACTCGTCCACCGTGTACGACAACAGCGGCCGCACCGGTCCCCGAATCGTCGCTCACCTGAGCGCCGGCTTCTGCATCGGCTCACCAGCCTGGCCGGCGTGGACCCCTGACGTGTTGCGGTCCGCCTGCCGCCCGTAGCGCGTCCGCGATTGGCGCTCGACGCCGCGGCGCACTAGTTTCCAAAAAGTGACATTTCTAACTGCTGGTGCGCTCGCGCGGTGGGTCGCGCCCTTCCTGACGGTCGCGGCCGTTGTCGGCACAGGTCAACTCAGTGAACCGGGGCAAAACAGTCCCGCCCCGGCGATGCGCCTGGTCGACAACGCCAACCCGTTGGCCGGCATGCCCTTCTACGTCAACCCCACCTCGGCGGCCATGCGCGCCGCGCAGCATGCCGATCCGCCCAGTCCGGAGTTGACCGCCGTCGCCAACACGCCGCAGGCGTACTGGATTGTCCCGGGCTCGTCGGCGTCGACCGTGGCGAAGTACACCGGCGACGCGGCGGCCGCGGGGGCCCTGCCGGTATTCACCATCTACGGCATTCCGCACCGCGACTGTGGCAGCTTCGCTGCGGGCGGCATGGGGTCCGGCGACGCCTATCGCGGGTGGATCGACAACATCGCCTCCCAGATCGGCGCCTCGCGGGCGGCGGTCATCGTCGAACCCGACGCGCTCGCCATGGCCGACTGCCTGTCGGGCGATCAGCGCCAAGAGCGCTACGACCTGATCCACTACGCCGTCGACTCACTGACGCGCAACCCGGCCACGGCCGTATACGTCGACGCCGGACACATCCACTGGCACAGCCCCGAGGACATGGCCGATCGGCTCAACAAGGCCGGTGTCGCCCACGCGCGGGGTTTTAGCCTCAACGTCGCGAACTTCTACACGACCGAGGACGAAATCGGTTATGGCGACGCGATTTCGGGACACATCAATGGCGCCCACTATGTGATCGACACGTCGCGTAACGGCGCCGGCCCGGCACCCACGTCCAAGCTCGACTGGTGCAATCCCAGCGGTCGGGCGCTGGGCGCCGCGCCGACGACAGCGACCGGCAACGGACACGTCGACGCCTTCTTGTGGATCAAGCGTCCAGGCGAGTCCGACGGATCATGCGACAAAGGCGATCCGCCGGCGGGCACCTTCGTGAATCAGTACGTCGTCGACCTGGCCCGCAACGGGGGCCCCGTCGATCTGGCCCGCAGCACCGGCCACTAGGCAGCAGCGTGTCGCTCACCCCGATGCAGCTACGACAGCGCCGCCTACGCATCTGGAGCAGAGCCAGAGTTTGTAGCAGACTGCTACAGTTGTAGTACACTGCTACGCGGGGAGTACGGCTAGGCAGACCTTGCCCCGCGTGGCATCACCACCGTGGCTCTCGATGAGAACGGTGACAGTGTTGAGTACCGCCCTGACGGGTCTTCGGTAACACTGAAGGCGAAGCGACCAAGCCAGAGGAAGGCGAGAGCTGCACCTCCCCGATGAGGCGGCTAGATCTCGTCGTCGGACCTGACGGAGCCGGTAAGTCGACGTTCGTCGGACGCACGCTGGCGCCCTTGTTGCCCGGCAGCGTTTTCGTCAACGCAGATGAGATTGCCAAACAGCGTTGGCCCGAGGATCCCGCTTCGCATTCGTATGCGGCGGCTCAAGTGGCGTCCAAGACCAGGGCCAAGCTCATCGAGCTGGGCGCGTCGTTCATCGCGGAGACCGTCTTCTCCCATCCGTCGAAGCTGGCACTGATCGACGCCGCCCACGCGGCGGATTACACACTCGTTCTGCATGTCTTGCTCATCCCCGAGGAGCTGGCGGTCGAGCGGGGTCGGCGCGGGTGGGCACAGTGTGCCCGGGAATAAGATTCGCGCACGCTACCAAGGACTTTGGGGGCTCGTCTCCGCCGCGCTCCTCCGATGCGATTCGGTGACCGTGTACGACGGCAGCGCCCTGAGAGGCCCTCGCATCGTCGCTCAGTTGAACGACGGCTTCGTCGTCGGCACACCGATCTGGCCAGCTTGGACGCCCGACGTCTTGCGGTCGGCCTGCGAGGCGTAATGCTGTCGGTGCCCACTCCTAACCTGGAGCGCATGGGATCGAGTAGCACGGCTACGTGCCTGGACTGTGCGGATCAGTTCACCGTCAGTGATGGCGGAGGTTTCACTTTCCATCTGTCGCACTGCGTTCGGTGCGGACAGGCCAAAAGTGTCGGCTTCGACGAGCTCGGCGATCTGCACCTGCGCTATTTGAAGGGCAGCGCAACCCCGTACACGATCGCCTTCGCCGGCGAGCACCGTTATGTCCGCGAGCATCTCGATATCGAGCCGCTTTCAGACGCGGAGTACTACGCAGCGGTGGAAGCGGCTGCCACCTGCGATTGCGGTGGCGCGCTGAGTTTCGCTGCCCCGCCCCGCTGCCCAAAGTGCGGCTCGCTCCGAATCGAGCAGGGTCCTGAGACGCTCTGCTACGACTGAGCTCACCACTGTTCTTGGTGGACAACCTCATCGAAGGGTCGGCGGTTGGGTTTGCGGATCGGCGTGAGCGGCCGGTCAGCTGGATACCAGACACCAAGTAGGTAGGCGACTTCGTAGCCCTCGGGCACAACCGCGTATTAGAGCCTCAGCATGCGGATGGACGGATGCATGAATGCTTTAGGCCTTAGAGAATACCCACTCTACTGCCATTACCGTCAATATCCGGTATATTGTATGTAAAGTAACTAGTCAGTGGGTATCCGGTACGGATGCGCTGGCTGCATCCAGGACCGTCGGGGGGTGGCCTGAACGAGCAATCGACGTCCCCGCGCTAGGAGGAGCAGATGTCGTTTGGGGCCGCAGTGCGGGCCATGCCAACAGTCTCTGAACTGCATGACAAGTGCAGGTCACGTGTTGGCGACTCCTGCCGTGGCCGCTGATTACACAATGGCCGAGACATATCCGGTCAGTCGGCGGCAGGAGTCGGCACCGCTGCCACTGTCGGTTTCCCAGACTCGGCTGTGGCTTCTAACTCAGCTCACGCCGTCCGCGCCCGCCCACAGCGAACTGGTCACGATTCGCAAGGCGGGTCCGCTCGACGTGCAAGCGCTACGCCGAGCGCTCACCGAAGTGGTTGCGAGGCACGAGGTGTGGCGCACGACCTTCAGAACCATTGATGGCCTGCCTCATCAATTTGTCCGGGAACCGGTGGAAGTCGACCTGCCCCTCATCAATTTGACCCACGTGAGTCTCGAAGACGCCGTCCACCGAGCCACCGAGATCGCCACCGCCGACACGCTGCGTCCCTACGACCTGGCCGAAGGACCACTATTTCGTCCGCGGCTGATCCGCATCAGCGAGGACGACCACCGGTTGCAGCTGGGCCTACACCATCTGGTCTTTGACAGGACGGCGCTGCAACGCGTGCTATTACCAGAGTTGACGGCCCTGTACCGCAGCTACGCCACGGGTGTGCCGCCGTCGCTGCCGGACCCGCGAGCGCAGTATGCCGATTACACGATGTGGGGGCTCGATTGGGTTCGCGGGCCGGAGACAGCCGGCCGAATCGCTCAGTGGTGCAACAAGCTTGCCGGCAGCACGCCCAGCCAGCTGCCGCTTGATCGCCCACGGCCGCAATGTCAGACGTTTGCCGGCGGAACCATCCCGCTGGCGATTGCACCCACCACCGTTGACGGGCTGCGTCGCGCGGCTCGGGCTGTGGACGGCAGCCTTTTTCACGCTCTCGCCGCCGCATACGCGTGGTGGCTTCATCTGTATGCCGAGTCGAACAACGTCGTGTTCGGCAGCACGCATGACTTGCGCGACCGCGCGGGCCTGTTGGAAGTGGCCGGTAACTGCGAGACTCCGGTAACCCTACGATGTGACGTGTCGGGCGACGAGCCTTTCACTGCACTCGTGGGCCGAATCCGTCGAGTGGTCACCGATGCGCTCAGCAATGCGGTGCCGTTCGACACCCTGGTGGCTGGGCTCGGCCTATCGCGAGATCCCCGCGACCGGCCGATTTTCCACAGTGAGTTGCTCTTTCATTCACCGTTGGCGTCGCAGTCTGACGAGTGGTCACTGCACCCGATGGACGCCGATGTCCGTGACGCCGTGGGATCGGCGACGTTAGACATCAGTATCGAGTTGGAAGAGCGGCCCGACGGACAGGTGGTGGGAGCGCTCGTCTTCAGCTCGGATGTGTTCGACCGTGCGACGGCGCGCGAGATGGCATCGCATTGGCGCCGTTTGCTCGATGCGATCGCAGCGGAGCCCGAAACACCAATGGTCGAGCATGATCTGGTTACCCCCCAGGAGCGCCAACGTCAGCTGAGCTGGAATCGGACCACCGATGACGGGACTTGGTCGCAATGCGTGCACGAGGTCGTCAGCTCGCAGGTCGAACGTACGCCTGACGCGATCGCGGTGCAGGTGGGCCACACCACGCTCACCTATCGGCAGCTGGACGACCGCGCGGCCGTCATCGCAGCGTGGTTAGTGCAGGCAGGGGCAGGTCCCGGCACGGTGGTGGCGTTGCTGCTGGAGCGCACCCCCGATGTG
>NZ_JBYCLA010000552.1:0-3423 GCF_057473665.1 Mycobacterium sp. TH-M25 | reverse complement strand
GAACGGCGCCGTGCCGGTGAACGGCTGCGGATTCTGCCCTGCGACGGATCCCGCCGCGCCGACCGAGGCTGCCGGGGGCGTGCCGGGGGACGCCGGGGGCACCAGCAGCGGGTCAGGTGGGTCCGGTGGCGGGAACGCCAGCGGCTCCGCCGGTGGCGGCGGCACCACCGGTCCCGGCGGCGGACCCGTCACCGGTTCCGCCGGTGGCGGCGGGTCCACCGGGTCGGGCGGCGCACCGACTGGCCCGGCGTCGGCTGCCCATGGGTCGCCGGGCGGTGGTTGCTCCGGGTCGGCCAGCGCTGGCCCACCACCGAGGGTGAGCCCCGCAGCCAGGCCGCCGACGCTGAGCCAGGCGACGAGCGTTCGCGTCATCCCTCGCGACATCTGTGCTACCTCCGGTCACAGTCTCCATCCAGTGTTACACAGCGCGACGGCCTACTAGCTGCGACGAGCTGGTCCCGGACCCGATGCTCTCCGATGATCAGAACAGTGGTCGTGTCGCTCACTTGGCCACCGGTTCGTAGGTCAGCTCATCGGTCCATGACGGCGTCTTGCCAAGTACTTGAGTGGGGAACTAGTCGATAACCGTGCCCAGCCGCTGCGAGATGAAGTGCAGCGGTTGGGAGTGCTTTATCGTGGCGGACTGAAGCTCCCCGGGTTTCGTGCGCACCTTCTTTTGAGGGAAGGATGGCACGATGCCAACAAAATACGACCTGGAGCTCAAGGCCACGCCGGTGGCCAGGCGCAGGAACGCGGCGGGGTCAGTGTTGAGGCGGCACCGACACATCGGGGAATGGGAATGGACACCGAGGCCGTGAGCGGGTGCCATTCGCGCGGGCGTGCGGAAGGTCATTCGGGCGGCATAAGCGGCCTGACCCTGTGTCCATCAAACGGGGTCGAGCCCACGAATGGTCGAACGCCGTCAGGGGGCCATGCCTCGAGGCCGTCTTCGAGCGGCACTTGCAAGGACCGCAGAAGTGCGGAGAACAACCGCCAATTGCCGATCGCGACGACGAGTTCGACGAGGACGGCCGGATCCCCGTGCAACGCGCGCTGACACGCAGCCCATGTTTCATCCGAGATTGTGCCGTCATGCAACGTCTCGTCTGTCGCCGCGAGTACCGCCCGCTCGGCTTCGCCGAAGTGGCCGGCGCTTGGCCAGTCTCGCACCGCGAGCAGGTCGCGTTCGGGCACATCGAGCAAGCGGGCGATCCTCCAGTGTTGCGTCCATTCGTAGACCGAACCGGTTACCCAGCCGATCCGCATGATGATCAGCTCCCGCAGACGCGCATCCAGCGCGCCCCTCCACAGCAATGCCTCGAGCAGTCCGTGCAATGCGACAGCCACACCGGGCTGATGAAGCACGATTCTGAAAACCGACAGTTCAGCCATGGTGGCCGGGATTCCGCATTGGGCGGCGCGTTGGCGCGCATCTGTCAGGTCGAGCATTTCAACCCGGTTTCGGTTGCTCACGGTGGATCCTTTCGGTTGGGCGCTGCTTGGCGCTGTCAGGCAGTCGGCACAAAGACGCTGTGCAGCGCGGGAATCCGCTCCGGCTCAGCGCCGGCCAGCACGTCGAGAAGCTGTGGCAGGCCCGCGAAACCGGTAACGTCGCGCGACAATTCACCGAAAGGGCAACGCCCCGAGACCAACGGCTTGATGGCGCTCGGGTAGGCGGGGAAATCGACCCCCAACGAGAACGAGCCGAAGACACGTAATTCTTTGAAGACAAGTAGGTCTGGCGCGTCGGCGTTCACGACAGTTCGAACTCGACGTGCTGATCAGCGTGGCGCACGGTGACCTTATGACCGACAAACATCTCTTTTGACATTGTCATCGCCACCTCGGCATCGTCGTTGCGTGCCGCGACGCGTCGGCCGTCGGTCAGGCGCGCGAAAATGGGCACCCAGGACGGTCCCTCGTCACGGTCGTGCACCACGGTGTAGCCGTCTATGGACGCCCTACCGGACGCGTCAACGGGCGAAGCGACCGCCAGGGACGTGGCATCAATTGCGGACTGCACACCCGCCATGTCTGGTGTCTGCCATCCGGTTGGCGGTGGGGTCGCCGACCACAAACCCAGCGAGTGCTTTGTGATGTACCAGCCGAGTCCGGACACGAGTCCCACGGCCTCGGGTTCACTTCGGCAGCGCCGCACCATCTCCACAATCGAATGGCTGACATAGTTGTTACCCGGCCCGCCGTGGTAGGGCAATCCGCCGGTCACCGTGAACCCGCGGGCATCCGCCGGGTCGAGATCGAAGGCATCGATCGCCGCCTCGACCGCGGACGGAAAGCACGAGTAGAAATCGAACCATCTAACGTCGTCGACGTGAAGTCCGCTGGCAGCCAACACTGCCTTGCCGGCGGCCTTTATTCCCGCGGCACGGCCCAGATCGGGCCGCTGAACCGGGAAGTACACGTCGTTGCAGGTGGCCGACGACCACGGGAAGACCCAACGATCACGAGGCACCCCGAGTTCCTCGGCGACTTCAGCGGCCATCATGACGAAGCCAGCCGCCATGTCCACGGCGATGATGCTGTTGAGCAGCTTGGGATACGGCTCGCACACCATCCGGTTAGTCGGGGAGATGGTGCTGAGCTCATCGGCGCTGCGGGCAAGCGGAAACCAGGCCTGTTCGGGATGTCGGGACGCTTCCAGCGTGAACGGAGCCATCAGGCTTCCCAGCCAGCGGCGCTGTTCGTCGAATGTACGGCCGAATCGAGCCGCGATCGCGGATTCGAAGATCGGGTATACCTCGTGCGGCCAACGCAACCCGGCGCGCATCTCGGCTTCGCTCAGTCCGGGGCGTCTGTCACCGAGTGACTCGTCCCGTGCTGCAACGGGATTCGGCTCCAACAGCGCATCAGCGGATGTGACCTTGCGGGCTGACGCGCCGCTTTCCGCGCCGACGATCAGCACCGCGTCGCTGACGCCGCGCCAAATGCGGCGGCCCAGCACCTCTACGAGGTACTGGGGCGTGTTGCCGCCGACCGGACAACTGATGCGACGGTTCGGCGTGAGCCCAGCCGCTTCGGCAATCCTCGATGCGGGGTTGTCGCGTGGAGTCATCAAGATCCCCGGTTTCGCCACGGTATCGATCCGGTGTCCGATCGCGGCCCCCACATCCTGCAGCGCTCGGCGCGTGGCCTCGGACGCCAAATCGATGGGGTCGACGATGCCTTCGCCGCGGTGTGTGAACTCACCGACGCCGACGACAACCGGGGTGCGTGCTGGGATGGCCAATGGTCAGGTCACGCTCATCGTCGACGCCTTCTTTGTGACATTACTGCGATATTGTCACACACGACCAACTAGGACAACCGTACCTGTTCGCAGAATCGCGGCGGTTTTGCAGGCATACTTGCACCGTGACGAAAAAATCGTTGCGATGGGGCGATGCGACTCCTGCACGAAGCCGC
>NZ_JBYCLA010000551.1:0-5168 GCF_057473665.1 Mycobacterium sp. TH-M25 | reverse complement strand
GATGAAGGTGTCGGGGGCCACCACCGCTCCTGATTTCGCGCCCCGATGGGAATCATCGGGGCACGCCTGGGTAGTCTTCGACGAACAGCCCGTTCGAAGAGGAACATTTGATGAGCGCACCCACGGCGAACCGTCCTGCGTCCGGTGTCTTTTCACCCACGCGAGCACGCATCGATCAGCGAACGCTTCGCACCGACCGTTGGTGGATGTCGCCGCTGCGAATTGACTTGGGGTTCGCCGCATTCGTCATTTACGCGACGTTCCGGGCGTTCCAACAGAATTATTTCTTCGTTCCCAAGTACCACATGTTGACGCCGTTTTACTCGCCCTGCGTCAGCAAGGCTTGCGGTGAGGCCAGCGACTTTTGGCCGCAGATCCTGCCGCACGTGTGGTGGCTGCCGTTCGCGGCGCTGACGCTGCCCTTCCTGCTGCTCTTCCGGCTGACCTGCTACTACTACCGCGGCGCCTACTACCGCACGGTGTGGCAGTCGCCGACGGCCTGCGCGGTGGCCGAACCTCGCGTGCACTACAGCGGTGAGACCAAATTCCCGCTGATCGTGCAGAACACCCACCGGTACTTCTTCTACGCCGCCGGCATCATCTCGGTGATCAACAGCTACGACGCGATCATCGCGTTCCACTCCGACAGCGGACCGGGCGGATTCGGCTTCGGACTGGGCAATGTGATCATGGTCGTCAACGTGGTCATGCTGTGGGTCTACACGCTGTCCTGCCACTCGTGCCGGCACGCCACCGGCGGGAGACTCAAGCACTTCTCCAAACACCCTGTGCGGTACTGGATCTGGACTCAGGTCAGCAGGCTCAACACCCGCCACAAGCTGTACGCGTGGATCACGCTCGGCACGTTGATGCTGACCGACTTCTACATCGCGCTGGTCGCCAGCGGCACCATTTCCGACCTGAGATTTATTGGCTGAGAAGCCATTTCAGAACTACCGAAATAGCTGAGCGAGGTTGTAATGACTGAGGTCGAACGGCACTCCTACGACGTCGTCGTCATCGGTGCCGGCGGCGCGGGTCTCCGCGCGGTCATCGAGGCGCGGGAACGCGGTCTCAAGGTTGCGGTGGTGTCCAAGTCGCTGTTCGGCAAGGCCCACACGGTGATGGCCGAGGGCGGCTGCGCGGCGGCGATGGGTAACACCAACCCCAAGGACAACTGGAAGACCCACTTCGGCGACACCATGCGCGGCGGGAAGTTCCTGAACAACTGGCGGATGGCCGAGCTGCACGCCAAGGAAGCCCCCGACCGGGTGTGGGAGCTGGAGACCTACGGCGCGCTCTTCGACCGTCTCAAGGACGGCAAGATCAGCCAGCGCAACTTCGGCGGGCACACCTACCCGCGGCTGGCGCATGTCGGCGACCGCACCGGCCTGGAGCTGATCCGCACCATGCAGCAAAAGATCGTCTCGCTGCAGCAGGAGGACCACGCCGAGCTCGGCGACTACGAGGCCCGGATCCGGGTGTTCGCCGAGACCGCCATCACCGAACTGATCAAAGACGGTGACGCAATCGCGGGGGCTTTTGGCTACGTGCGCGAGACCGGCAAGTTCATCTTGTTCGAGGCGCCCGCCGTCGTCCTGGCCACCGGCGGTATCGGCAAGTCCTTCAAGGTCACTTCGAACTCGTGGGAGTACACCGGCGACGGCCACGCGCTGGCGCTGCGGGCCGGCGCGACGCTGATCAACATGGAGTTCATCCAGTTCCACCCGACCGGCATGGTCTGGCCGCCCAGCGTCAAGGGCATCCTGGTCACCGAAGGTGTGCGCGGCGACGGCGGAGTGCTCAAGAACTCCGACGACAAGCGCTTCATGTTCGACTACATCCCCCCGGTGTTCAAAGGCCAATACGCCGAGTCGGAGCAGGAAGCCGACCAGTGGCTCAAAGACAACGACTCGGCCCGTCGCACACCTGACCTACTTCCCCGTGACGAGGTCGCTCGCGCGATCAATTCCGAGGTCAAGGCCGGTCGCGGCAGCCCACACGGTGGCGTTTACCTCGACATCGCCTCGCGGCTGACACCCGAGCAGATCAAAAAGCGGCTGCCGTCGATGTACCACCAGTTCATGGAACTGGCCGGGGTCGACATCACCCAGGAGCCGATGGAAGTCGGGCCCACCTGCCACTACGTGATGGGTGGCGTCGAGGTGGACGCCGACACCGGTGCCGCCACTGTTCCCGGCCTATTCGCCGCGGGCGAGTGCTCCGGCGGCATGCACGGCTCCAACCGGCTGGGCGGCAACTCGCTGAGCGACCTGCTGGTCTTCGGCCGTCGCGCCGGCCTGGGCGCGGCCGACTACGTGCGGGCGTTGAGCGGCCGGCCCAGCGTCGCCGAGGACGCCGTCGAGACCGCCGCCAAGCGGGCGCTGGCCCCGTTCGAGGCTCCAGCCAACGGCGCCGCCGCGGAGAACCCCTACACGCTGCAGCTCGACCTGCAGCAGTCGATGAACGACCTGGTGGGCATCATCCGTAAGTCGGAGGAGATCACCGAGGCACTGGGGCGGCTCGACACGCTGCGCGAACGGTTCAAGCACATCCACGTCGACGGCGGCCGGCAGTACAACCCCGGCTGGAACCTCGCACTCGACCTGCGCAACCTGCTGCTGGTCAGTGAGTGCGTCGCCAAGGCCGCGCTGGAGCGCACCGAGAGCCGCGGCGGGCACACCCGCGATGACCATCCGGGGATGGACCCGTCGTGGCGCAAGGTGCTGCTGGCCTGCACTGCCAGCGGCGACGACCCGATCGTTCCCGACGTCACGGTGACGCGCAAAGACCAGATCCCGATGCGGCCCGACCTGCTCGAGGCTTTTGAGATCTCGGAGTTGGAGAAGTACTACACCGACGAAGAGTTGGCCGACCACCCAGGACGGAGAGGCTGATGACCCGCGCTGACGACGATGCAGAGCGAAGCGATGAGAAGGAGCAGCGCTCATGACGTATGACGCGACTTTGCGGGTATGGCGTGGCGACGAGGCCGGCGGCGACTTGCAGGACTTCACCGTCGAGGTCAACGAAGGCGAGGTAGTGCTCGACATCATCCACCGCCTGCAGCAGACCCAGACGCCGGACCTCGCCGTGCGGTGGAACTGCAAGGCCGGCAAGTGTGGTTCCTGCTCGGCCGAGGTCAACGGCAAGCCGCGACTGATGTGCATGACGCGGATGTCGACCTTCGCCGAGGACGAGGTGGTCACCGTGACGCCGATCCGGACCTTCCCGGTGATCCGCGATCTGGTGACCGACGTGTCGTTCAACTACGAGAAGGCCCGGGAAATCCCTTCATTCGCGCCGCCGAAGGACCTGCAGCCCGGCGAGTACCGGATGCAGCAGGAAGACGTCGAACGTTCCCAGGAATTCCGCAAGTGCATTGAGTGCTTCCTGTGCAACAACGTCTGCCACGTAATCCGCGACCACGACGACAACAAGCCGCACTTCGCCGGCCCGCGCTTCTTGATGCGGATCGCGGAATTGGAGATGCATCCGCTGGACACCCGCGATCGGCGGGACGAAGCCCAGGAAGAGCACGGCCTCGGGTACTGCAACATCACCAAATGCTGCACCGAGGTCTGCCCGGAGGGCATCAAGATCACCGACAACGCGCTGATTCCGATGAAGGAGCGCGTCGCCGACCGCAAGTACGACCCGATCGTCTGGCTGGGCAACAAGCTCTTCCGTCGCTGAAAGCCGGGTGTTCAGTCGCCGCGGATCCGCGTACCGTCGGGTACAACCGGAAAGGCGGTGACCAATGACGATCCGAAAGCCCACCAGCGTCAACGACATTCGAACGGCGATCGAGGAGCTGACGGCCCGCGCCGAATTGGCGCACAAAGAGCGCCGCGACCAGGACGCCGCGGAAATCGAGCGACGGATACAGGCTTACCGCGAGGAGCTCGGCCGGCGTCCCTAGGCTCCCCGGCGTACCTAGACTCCGAGGCGCCGAAACGCACTGCGGTGGAACACGATCGGCGCAATGTCCGCGTCAACCCGAACGTCGCTGACCCGCAAAACCACGATCGTGTGGTCCCCAGCTTGGATGAGTTGCTCGATCACTGTCTCCATCCAGAGGCTGGTGCCGCGAATGAAGACCGCGCCGCTGCTGTAAGACTCCGTTTCCAGTTCCGCGAAGCGATCCCCGGTCTTGGCCGCCAGCGCGCGCGCGGCGCCGTCGTGCGACTCACCGAGAACGCTGATGCCCAGCGCTTTGACCTCTTTAAGCTTCGGCCACGTCGTCGAGGTGTTCTGCACACAGAACGACACCAACGGCGGATCCAGTGACACCGGGACGAACGTGCTGGCCGCCAAGCCTTCACGGACACCGTCGACTTCGGCGGCGATAGCGATGATGCCGGACGGGAAATGGCCGAAGGCCTCTCGCAGGGAGGTGGGCGTCAGCTTGTCAGGAGTCTTCACCGGGCTTCACTCGCGTCGACGGGATTCTCGTAGTGTTGACCCTACCCGTAGAACGTTACAACTTGCGTGCTGGCCGTCACGTATCGCGGCCCGGCCCCGACCTCGTTTGGCCGCCTCCTCAGTCGGTCGGGCCAGTGGCTAGACGGGCATGCCAGGGCCTCGGTCGGGACGAGGCCAACTGGTTGGTTGATATTTAGCTCACAGTCGCTTGCAACCGGTTACTCGTCGGTATAGCTTTAGCTGTGTTACTGGTGGGTAACTTAGCCATGAGTACCCAACCTCAAGTGGCGTTCTCATCGAGGAGGAACTAGTGAGCCACTACAAGAGCAACGTCCGCGACCAGATATTCAATCTATTTGAGGTCTTCGGCGTTGACAAAGCATTCGGCGAAGGTGAATACACCGACCTGGACGTCGACACCGCACGCGAGATGCTCGCAGAGATGAGCCGACTGGCCGAAGGCCCGGTCGCCGAATCTTTCGTCGACACAGACCGCAATCCCCCGGTGTTCGACCCCGAAACGCACTCCGTGACACTGCCCGAGCCGTTCAAGAAGTCGGTTCGCGCGCTGCTCGAGGGTGGTTGGGACAAGGTCGGCATCGACGAGGAGCTCGGCGGCATGCCGATGCCCAAGGCGATGGTTTGGTCGCTGCACGAGCACGTGCTGGGGGCCAACCCCGCAGTGTGGATGTACGGCGGCGGCGCCGGATTCGCCACCATCTTCCACCACCTCGGTACCGAGG
>NZ_JBYCLA010000550.1:0-7168 GCF_057473665.1 Mycobacterium sp. TH-M25 | reverse complement strand
CGGCCACCCGATGGGTGTGGTTGCCCGGTGCCGACGGCCCGGACCTGTCGGGCGTCGCCGACGCGATGAGTCAACTGCCTGGCGTGCGAATCGCCCTCGGGCCCACCACAGCCGGAATCGAGGGCTTCCGGCGCAGCCATTTCGACGCGATCACCACTCAGCGCATGGTGGTGCGGATGGGGTCGACCCAGCGGGTCGTTCGCTTCACCGACGTCGAACTCATCGCGTTGATCACCGCAGATCCTGAGCGGTCGGACCGCTTCATCGCACACACCCTGGGCGATTTCGAGTCGGCGGACGCCGAACTCCACACCAGCGTCCTCACCTTCGTCCATGAGCGGTGCAACGCCTCGCGAGCAGCCGCGCGATTGTTCACACACCGAAACACCCTGTTGCGCAGACTCAGTCGTGCCGACGAACTGCTGCCGCAACCGCTGGAACAGTCCAGCGTGCATGTCGCGGTGGCATTGGAGGCGTTGCGCTGGCGCGGCGCCACCCGTGCGCAGGCCGTGGGCAATTGAGCAGAGCCACCGCGCTCGCGCTCACCTCCGGACCGGAGGCAACACCCGCACCTGCGGGTGTGCTCGCGCAAGCGAGAAGACCCGATAGCGCGCAAGCGGCATAGGGAATCCCGCGATCTTCAGTCGCGGGAGAAGGTCGAGGTACGCAACTACAGCCGCGTGATCACCCCCCCAGAACTCAGCGCCCCCACACGTCGACCGATCAGCGTGTCCACGCTGGCCTTGCCGGCGCCGACACACAGTAGCCACAGCAGCAGCCCGACCAGCAGCCACTCCGGGGAATAGAACAGATTGCTCAGAAAATGCCACAGCTCCGGATACTTCTGCGCCAGGTCCGGGCCGATGTCGGTGATCAGCGCGCCGACCATATCCCCGGCGAGTACCAGCGCTACCAGCCGCGTGGCAAGGCCCAGCATCAGCGCCGCACCACCGACGAGTTCCACCACTGCCGTGACCGGGGCGAGCAACTGCGCGGCGGGGATGCCTAGGCCGGCAAACATCGTGGTGAACTTGCCGAGGTCGCCGAGTTTGTCCACGGCGCCGCTGAAGAACATGAATCCAACGGTGAGCCGCAGAACCACATTCGGCAGCCACCCCAGATTGTTCAGTGCGTCGGTCATACGCCGGTACGACGGGTGGAAACGGGCGACCAGACGTTCACCGGCGGACAGCGGGTGTGTCATGTTTCCTCCGTGCTCATCAGGGTGTATCCGGTGCGGCCCGATGTGACGGCAATCGGTCGCCAGTCGGTGTATTCCAACACGGTATCGGGATGAATACCGCTGTCGGCGAGAATTTCTGGCGCTGCTGCCGGTGCGGGTAACGCAGTGCCCGCATCGGGAACGGCGGGCTGTTGTGGATTCGTCCGGGGAGTCGGTCGGCACCCCGGCCAGCGCAGCGGCGTTGGACACGATCTGACAACCGCTCCCGACCGCAGGCGCCCACGCGCGGTAGCATCCCGACCATGTATCCCCAGATATCCAGCGGCGCAACTATTCCGGTAGGCAGGTCGGCGTGACGCGCCGATTGGTGATCGCCGTGCTCGCTGCGGGCGCGCTCCTCCTCGCCGGGTGCGGTTCGCCACCGGCGCCGTCAGCGGCGAATAGCACCGCCTCGGGCGCCGCGACCAGAAGCGTTCCCCAACAACTGCGGTTCACCGCCAAAACTCTGGATGGAGCGGACTTTCACGGGGAAAGCCTGGTGGGTAAACCCGCGGTGCTGTGGTTTTGGACACCGTGGTGCCCGACGTGTCAGGGCGAGGCGCCGATGGTCGGCCGGGTCGCCGCAGCCCACCCGGGTGTCACCTTCGTCGGAGTCGCCGGCCAGGATCAGGTGCCGGCCATGAAGGAGTTCGTCGACAAGTACAAGCTGCAAGGGTTCCCCGAGCTGGCCGACACCGACGGGACGGTGTGGGCGAAATTCGGTGTCACCCGACAACCCGCGTTTGCGTTCATCCGACCTGACGGCAGCATCGACGTCGTCAAGGGGCTGCTGTCCGAGCCCGATCTCACTGCGAAAACCGCGAGCATATCCAGCCCGTGACCGACGCGATCGGGTTTGCCCTCGGCGCCGGGCTGGTGGCCGCGCTGAACCCGTGTGGTTTCGCGTTCCTGCCGGGCTACCTGGGTTTGGTGATCGCCGGTGGCGGCACCGAGTCGTCACAGCGGGCCGCGCTGGTCCGCGCGGGTACGGCAACGCTTGCGATGTCCGCTGGATTCGTCACCGTGTTCGGCGTCTTCGGTTTGCTGCTGTCGCCGCTGATCGCCTCAGCGCAGAAGTATCTGCCGTTCGCTACCGTTGTCATCGGAATCCTGCTGGTGACGCTGGCGGTGTGGCTGCTGGCTGGCAAGGACATCACCGTCCTTGTTCCCCGGCTATCTCATGGCGCGCCGACCGCGCAGCTGCGATCGATGTACGGCTACGGCCTGGGTTACGCGATCGCGTCGCTGTCGTGCACCATCGGACCGTTTCTTGCGATGATCAGCGTGACCTTCAACCGAGGCTCGATACTCAGTGGCATCCTGGCGTTCATCGCCTATGCGGGCGGGATGACCATCACCGTCGGGGTAGCCGCGCTGACGGTGGCCCTGGCCGGGACCGCCGCGACCGGAGCGCTTCGCCGCATCCTCCCGCACGTGGGCCGGATCGCCGGCATCGTCGTGCTGGTGACCGGACTCTACGTCACCTACTACGGCTACTACGAGATCCGCCTCTACTTCACCGATGCCAGCCCCGATGACCCCATCATCAAGGGTGTCGGGGTCGTGCAAGGCTGGCTGGCCAGCCAGGTCGACACCCTGGGCGTCATACCGTTGCTGGGGACGCTCGCGGCGATGCTCGCACTCGCGGTCGGCTGGCACCTGGTGGCGCGTCACCGAGCCCGCCACTGATCGAGCGGCGGGGATCTTCCTGTCACCGTGCGTCCCCGCCGTCCTGTCGCCGCAGATGCCGCAGATGCCGCCGCTGAACTGTGGCGTGATGCCGCGCGCCTCGTGTTGGATGACGGTATGCAACTACCGCAGCGGCTCGCCCGGTTCAACCGGCACGTGACCAACCCCATTCAGCGGATGTGGGCCGGCTGGGCCCCGTCGTTCGGCATCCTCGAGCACGTCGGCCGGCGCTCCGGCACGGCCTACCGCACCCCCCTGACGGTGTTCAACGCCCAGGTCGACGGCAAGCCCGGGGTGGCCATCCTGCTGACCTACGGCCCCGACCGCGACTGGCTCAAGAACCTCAACGCGGCCGGCGGCGGTCGGATGCGCCGCCACGGCACGACGTTCGGCGTCACAAACCCGCAGATCGTCAGCAAGGAGCAGGCCGCCACTCATGTCGGCGGCGCAGCGCATCGGGTGTTCGCGCGAATGCCGTTCGAGCAAGCGGTGCTGCTGACCAAGACCGACTAATGTGCCCGGGCCGCAGCACGTTTGGTGACGAAATACACCGCGACCGTGACGACCCAGGACAGCAGGCTCAGCCAGAACTGGGTCCGGGCGGTCGCGTCGAATGCCATCTGCACCAGCACCGCGGCGATCCCGGCGACGGTCAGGATTGACAGCACGGGAAAGAACCACATCTTGACCTGCAGCTTCTCCGGCGCGGTGCGGCGGCGCAACACGATCTGCGACAACGCAATCAGCAGGTAGACCATTAGCACGATGGCGCCCGAGGAGTTGAGCAGAAACGCGAACACGGTATCCGGCGCAACTGCGGCCATGATGACGCACAAAAACCCGACGACCGACGACGCTACGATCGCCGGATAAGGCACCCCGCGAGCACTGACTTTGAGCAGCCGGGCCGGCGCCTCGCGTTGACCGGCGAGCACGAACAGCACCCGGGACGCGGTGTAGAGGCCGGAGTTCAGGCACGACAGCACCGCGGTCAGCACCATCGCGTTCATGACATGGTCGGCGCCGGGAATCCTCATCTGCTTGAGCGCGCCGACGAATGGCGAGGCGCCGGATTGCGCGTATTTCCAAGGCATCACAACCGTCAGCAGAAACACCGAGACGACGAAGAAGATCGCGATGCGGGCGGCCACCGCGTTGGTCGCGCGCTGGACGGCACGCTTGGGATCGGGGGTTTCCGCGGCGGCGATGGTGACCACTTCGGCGCCGACCATCGAAAAGATCACCACGACGATCGCGCCGAACACCCCATGCGCTCCGTTGGGGAAGAAGCCGCCGTCGGCGTACAGGTTGGAGAAGTCCGCGCTGCGGTGGGGCCACAGTCCGCAGGCGTACATCGTGGCGAGCCCCAGGAAGAGCAGGATCGCCGCGACTTTGATTCCGGCGAACCAGAATTCGAACTCACCGTACGACGAGACCGACAACAGATTCGTCGCCGTCATCAACAACATCAGACCGAGCGACAGCAGCCACAGCGGGGCAGTGAACCAGTAGGTGATGACCTTCGCTCCGGCGACGGCCTCGAAACCGACGACGATCACCCAGTTATACCAATACAGCCAACCCACCGAGAATCCGGCCCAGCCGCCCAACGCTTCTCGCGCGTACTGCGCGAACGAGCCGGTCGTGGGATTCGCGGTCGCCATCTCCCCCAGCATGCGCATCACCAGGATGATCAGCACGCCGCACAACGCATAGGTCAGGAAGGCGGCGGGCCCGGCTTTGCCGATGACGACGCCCGATCCCACAAAGAATCCGGCGCCGATGATGCCGCCGATGGCGATCATCGTCAGCTGGCGCTGCGACAACCCGTGGCTCAGTTGCGGTGTGGCGCTCACGGGCAGGACGACCGGAATCGCACCGACATCGAACTCGGCGACGCGGGACTCATCGAGTCTGAGCCGATCCTCGGAGCCCTCCGCTAGCTGGGCCAGCGGCGCTCATGCGCTGCTGAATGCGGTGTACATCATGCGGCCGTAGAGTTCCCCCAGCTCGTCTGCACCCCAGGGGGTAGCGGTGTCCAGCAGCGAACGGACCGCGGCCTCACACGACGAGATGAAGAACTCGATCAGCACCGGCAGCTTGGCGTCGGCGTTGTCGATATGCCACCACCGCGTCAGCGCCGGGCCGATCATGACTGCGGTCATGTCGGCCATCTGGGTTCGGACTCGCGCGAAACGGCCCGCGACCGCCGGGTCGGGGCCGGCGGAGAACACCACCCGCCAGGAGTCCGGTCGTTCGGCCACGCAGCGCAACAGCGACTGGTAGCCCGCCACGAACGCCGACTGCCGCTTTTCGCCACGAGCGGCTTCCAGTGCCGCCACCAGTGCGCCGCGCAGGGCTTCCGTCTCACGCTCGAGCAGTGCGGTGATGATCTCGACCCGGTCTGCAAAGCATGCGTAGACCACCGGGCGTGTGACGTTCAGGCGATCGGCGATGGCACCGACGGTGACCTGGCCGACGCCGTGTTCGACGGTGATCGCCAGCGCCGCGTCGAGCACCTGCGGCCGGCGTCGCTCCGGGCCCAGATGGCGTGCCCTGCCGCGCGGCGGCACATCAACAGCGGCATTGGGCACGACCTCAACGCTACCACGCGATGCTTCCACTATGGAGGAAATTGCTTCATAGGTGTAGATTCCGACGGTGGCGCCGACAGCCGACACCATCGCCGCGGATCACGTCAGCGTTGCCGAAGACGGCGCCGACTGCCCGGCAGCGACATGGACGACCGGGATCGCATGCGCCGCCCGCACCTTGTCGACCGTGCCGACCCGCAGCCACGCCGCGCGAGCTTCGGTGATCACCAGCCGATCGGGCCGGAAGCGTCGCACCGCAGCGTCGAGGGCCCGCAGCGGCCGATAGTCGCCGAGTTCGCCATCGGCGTTGAGTCCGGCGCCGCGCATCGCGGTGAGAATCGCGTCGAGTCGCGCGCGGGCGGCGGTGACGGTGGCCTCGCGGACGAACACCGGGCCGGTGCGCCGGGCCTGGCCGGTGTCGACGGGGTTGACTGAAACGCAAATGAAGTACTCGGCGCACCGCTGGGCGTCGGCGCGGCGGAGCACGTCGAAAAGCTCACTCGCGGAGACGTTTTTGTCGGCCAGCACCAGCACCCGGTTGGCTGCGCCCATCGGTGGCACGGCCGGCTCGTCGCGGTCCGGTCCACGTCGCCACCGCGGCACGAAGTAGAACGCCAGGACGACCAGCCAGGAGAGTATCCCCAGCCACAATTCCATGCGGGCGCCCGCATCGAACGCCATTAGCACCAGCACGCCGACCAACGCGACCGCGGTGAGCACCGACAGCCCCGGAAAAAGCCACATCTTCACCCGCAGCCGCTCAGCCGGTGTGCGGCGGCGTAGCAGGATCTGCGACAACGCGATCACCAGATATATCGAAACTACCAGTGAGCCAGATGATTTGAGCAGGAAAGTGAACACCACCCCCGGCGCCACCCACGCCATCAGCACACAGCTGAAACCCACGATCGACGACACCAGGATCGCGGCGTAAGGCACCCCGCGGCGGCCGACTTTGATCAATGCCGTCGGGGCTTCGCCGCGGGCCGCCAGGACGTACAGCATCCGCGACGCGGTGTACAGACCCGAGTTCAGACACGACAGCACCGCTGTCAGCACCACCGCATTCATAACGTGGCCGGCACCGGGAATCCCCATGTCCGTCAACGCCGCAACGTACGGCGAGACTCCTGGACGCTCTGCGTTCCACGGGACGATGACCGCGAGCAGGAACACCGATCCCAAGTAGAAGATCACGATCCGCACGACCACAGATTTGGTCGCCCGGGCCACCGCTTGCGCGGGGTCGGCGGTCTCGGCGGCCGCGATGGTGGCAACTTCGGCGCCGACCATCATGGAGAGAACGACCGCGACCGCAGCGAAGACCGTCCCGATGCCATGGGGGAAGAAACCGCCGTGCGCCGTGAGGTTACTGAAGTCCATGCCGTGTCGCGGCCAGCAGCCCAGGACGAACATCGAGCCGAGCGCCAGAAAAGCGACGATCGCCGCGACTTTTATTCCGGCGAACCAGAATTCGAACTCACCGAAGGCCCCCACCGAGGACAGATTGGTCACCGTCATCGCCAATAGCAGAGCTCCGGACAGCAGCCACAGCGGCGCATTGATCCAATACGACAACACCAAACCGCCGGCGACGGCCTCGAACCCGACCACCACGACCCAGAAGTACCAATACAACCAGCCGACCGAGAATCCCGCCCAG
>NZ_JBYCLA010000549.1:0-7313 GCF_057473665.1 Mycobacterium sp. TH-M25 | reverse complement strand
CGGCCAGCGCCGCGGCATCGCCGTCGGCCAGCGCCCGCGCATGCGCCAGCGTCAACCGCCCCAGCACGCAGTCCACCTCGCCGGCCAGGCGGCCGGCCCGCTGCACGGCACGCACATCGCCCAGCCGCGTCGCGTCCTGCACGGCGCGCAGCGCGATCGCCGACTGCCCGCCGCGCTCGGCGGTCTGGATCGCCTCGCGGGCGGCGTCGATCGCGCCGGTGGTGTCGCCGTGGGCTGCCTTCGACCAGGCCCTGGCCAACGCCAATTCCGGGGCGAACAGCGAGGACTTGAGACCATGCAGCGATTCGGCCCGGCTGAAAGCCTTTGCCGCCGCGAGCTGTTCGCCTTGTTGGCCGAGCGCCTGGGCCAGCAGCATCAGCGTCAGCGGTCCCCAGGAATATCCGGTGCGGGCCAGCGGGTCGGCGGCCCGGCTCAGCAGCGTCACAGCGGCGTCGAAATCGCCTTGCGCGATCGCCACGTAGCCCACCAGCGTCTCGCCGATCGCCCGGCCCGGTTGCTGCAACTCGGCGAAGTCGGTGTAGCGCTGGGCCAGCGTGCGGGCCTCTGTCAGCCGGCCCGCCATCACCAGCGCGGTGATCCGGCCGAACCCGCTGGTGAACCGCAGCAACCCCGGATGGTCGGCGGCGGTCGCCCGGCGGGCCAGCTCCTCGACCACGTCGAATTGTCCGGTGCGCGCCGCGCTCAGCGCCGCCGCCGCGGCCGCCCACCCGACGGCCACCGCGTCGGCGTGCGGCGACGCCAGCACCTCGTCCGTGATGCGCAGGGTGCGCAGTGGCGTGCCGGAGTTCATCGCAAACGTCGCCGTCAGCGCGTCGAGGGTGGCCCGCGCGGCCGGCGAGTCGACTCGGCTGCGGGTGCTTTGCAGAAACGCGGTGGCCTGCGCCGGCTCGCCGAGCATCCAGAACTGGTTGGCCGCCCGCGGCAGCGCCCACGCCATCAGCTCGGGCGGTGACAGCCGGTCGGGATCCACCTTGCTCAGTGCGGCATCCGCTGCTCGCCCGCGGCCCTGCCAGGCCAGCGCGTAGCCGAGCGCGAGCCGTGCGGCCAGGCTCTCCGCACGATCCAGCGCCGCGTGGGCGAGTCGCTCGGCCAGTGTGAGCTCACCGAAGCGCAGCGCTTGCTGCGCGGCGCCCACCAGGTCGTCGTGCGGGATGCCGGCGTCGACGGCCAGGGCCGCGATTCGCAGCTGATCGCCGACGCGATCGGACGGGCCGGCCGCGAGTCGCTCGACCAGCGCCATGCGCAGCGCCCGCGCGGTGCCCGGTGCGAGGGCCGCGCCCGCTCGGGCTGCGCAGAACGGATGCGCCGGGTACGCCATCCCGTCGCCGTCGACGGCGATGGCTCCCAGGGCTTCGGCGTGCTCGATGGCCTCGGCGCCGACCAGCGCGGCCAGGTCGCCGCGGTGCAGCGGCGAGGCCAGCGCCAGATAATCCAGCGCCGTACGCGCCGGCGATGGCAGCTCGGCCAGAAAGTCGTCGACTTGGCCCCGCAGCTCCGCGGAGTTGTCCGCCGGGCCCACCTCGACCCGGTTCAACAAGCCGTCGACCCACAACGCCTCGACCGCTTCGGGGACCTCGGCGCCGGCCCCGACGGTGACGATCAGCCGCGTCGACCCGCTCAGCGCCAGCTGGTAGACGAGCGTGGCGGACAGCCGGTCGAGCAGGTGGGCGTCGTCGACGACGAAGCCCCGCTCGTCGCCCACGAGCCGGTCCCGCGCGGCGCGCAGCAGCTCGGCCGGTCGGGCGGTGGCGTTGGCGACGTCGGCGCCGGCCAGCAGCGTCCGGAAGGCGCCGAACGGGATAGCCTGCTCGGTGGCGGTGCCGATCACCCAGCGGGCGTCCGGCGCGGCGGCGCCGCGGGCGAGCGCCGTTTTGCCGGCACCATCGGCACCGAGGATCACCACGCCGGCGTGTCGTGGATCGTCCAGGGCGGCGGTGACATCGCGCTGCACGGACTCTCGCGGCGCGACCACCCAAGCATTCGGCACCGCCGGATTTTATGGCGCGCGCACCCAAGCGCATGCGGTTAGGCCCAAATGCGCTCGGCGACAACGGTGGTCTACGTTTCGACTGTGCACGCAATCTGCGTCTACTGCGCATCAGGGCCCACGCATCCGGAGTTGCTGGCGCTGGCCGCCGAACTCGGCGAGGCGATCGCCGAACGCGGCTGGACCCTGGTCTGGGGCGGCGGCAACGTCTCGGCGATGGGAGCGCTGGCCACCGCCGCCCGCGCCCGTGGCGGTTGGACCGTCGGCGTCATACCCAAGATGCTGGTGCGGCGCGAAGTCGCAGACCACGACGCCGACGAGCTGATCGTCACCGACACCATGCGCGAGCGTAAACAGATCATGGAAGACCGCGCCGACGCGTTCATCACGTTGCCCGGCGGGATCGGCACGCTCGAGGAGTTCTTCGAGGTCTGGACCGGCGGGTACCTCGGCATGCACGCCAAGCCGGTGGTGTTGTTGGATCCCGGCGGGCACTACGACGGGCTGCGCTCCTGGCTGGACGGCCTGGTGACGAGCGGATACGTCTCGCAGGTCGCCACCGACCGGCTGGTGGTCGTCGACGAGATCGGCGCCGCGCTGGCGGCGTGCGAACCCCGCTGACGGTCTTTGCTGACGGTCGATAGGCTGGCCGCCATGTCCGACAACAAATCCGGCACTGACACATCGGTTTCTGGCACGTCGATCGGGCTCATCGATATCGCGACACGGGCGCCCGCCCTGCTGGCCGACCTCCCGGTGATCGCCCGCGGGCTGCTCACGCTGGTGCGGGCGCAGCCGAACGTCAAGATCTCGATCGGCAAGGTCTTCCAGGACCGGGCCGAACGCTACGGCGACCGGGTCTTCATCCGGTTCGGTAACCAGCAGCTGACCTACCGCGAGGCCAACGCCACCGCCAGCCGCTACGCGGCCGTGCTGGCCGCCCGCGGTGTCGGCCGCGGCGACGTCGTCGGGATCATGCTGCGCAACTCGCCCGACGCGGTGCTGATGATGCTGGCCGCGGTCAAGTGCGGTGCGGTCGCCGGGATGCTCAACTACCACCAGCGCGGCGACGTGCTCGCGCACAGCATCGGCTTGCTCAAGGCCAAGGCGCTGGTGGTCGAATCGGACTTCGTCGATGCGGTGCACGAGTGCGGCGACGCCACGATCGCCCCGGTCACGATCGACGAGATGGCGCGGCTGGCGGCCACCGCGCCGACCGCCAACCCGCCGTCGGCGTCGGCGGTGCTGGCCAAGGACACCGCGTTCTACATCTTCACGTCAGGCACCACCGGCCATCCCAAGGCCAGCGTGATGACCCACAAGCGATGGTTGTCCGCGCTGGCGGTGTTCGGTGGACTTGGCCTTCGGCTCAAGGGTTCTGACACGCTGTACAGCTGCCTGCCGCTCTACCACAACAACGCTCTGACGGTCGCGGTCGGATCGGTGATCAACTCCGGGGCCACGCTGGCTCTGGGTAAATCGTTCTCGGCGTCGAAATTCTGGGACGAGGTAATCGCCAGCAAGGCAACGGCTTTCATCTATATCGGCGAGATCTGCCGCTACCTGTTGAATCAGCCCGAGAAGCCGACCGACCGCGCCCACACGGTGCGCCTGATCGCGGGCAACGGGCTGCGTCCCGAGATCTGGGACGAGTTCACCACCCGATTCGGCATCGGCCGGGTGTGCGAGTTCTACGCGGCCAGCGAGGGAAACACGGCTTTTATCAACGTGTTCAACGTGCCGCGGTCAGCGGGATGGGCAGCGATGCCGGTGGCCTATGTCGCCTACGACGCAGACACCGGCGAACCGCAGCGCGGCAACGACGGTTGGGTGCACAAGGTGCCCGCCGGCGAACCCGGTCTGCTGCTGAGCCCGGTCAGCCGGCTGCAGCCCTTCGACGGCTACACCGACAAGAGCGCTAGTGAAAAGAAGTTGGTGCGCAACGCGTTTCGCGACGGGGACTGCTATTTCAACACCGGTGACGTGATGAGCCCGCAGGGCATGGGCCATGCCGCGTTCGTGGACCGACTCGGCGACACCTTCCGCTGGAAGGGCGAAAACGTGGCCACCACTCAGGTGGAGCGCGCGCTGAGTTCGGACAAGGCGATAGAGGAGTGCACGGTATTCGGGGTGGAGGTTCCGCGCACCGGTGGCCGCGCGGGGATGGCCGCGGTCAAGCTGCGTGCGGGCGCCGAATTCGACGGTAACTCGCTCGCCCAGACCGTCTACCAGAAGTTGCCGGCGTACGCGCTGCCGCTGTTCGTCCGACTGGTCGAGTCGATGGAACACACCACCACGTTCAAAAGCCGCAAGGTCGATCTGCGCGAGCAGGCCTACGACGCGTGCATCGAAGATCCGGTGTACGTGCTGGCCGGGCGCGACGAGGGCTATGTGCCGTTCTACGACGACTACCCCGAAGAGGTCGCCAACGGCAAGCGGCCACAGGGCTAGATACCGGCACTGTCACACTGGCACTGGCACTGGCACTGGCACGTCCGCACCGCCACACCAACACCGCCTCTGGGGTGCACTCTTTTTTGGAATCGTGACCGCATGCGATATCACCGCGAGCGCACCAGTCACGATGGTCTGATGCCGTCCACCCTGTGCGGTCGTCCGGTGAGCGACCATCGCGCGCTGATCATGGCGATCGTCAACCGCACCCCGGACTCTTTTTACGATCGCGGTGCCAACTTCGCCGATGACGCCGCCCGGGCCGCGGTGCATCGTCTCATCGCCGAGGGGGCCGACGTGATTGACGTGGGAGGCGTGAAGGCGGGCCCGGGGGAGAGTATCGACAGCCACGCCGAGATCGCCCGGGTGGTGCCGTTCATCGAGTGGCTTCGCGACACCTATCCCGACCAACTGATCAGCGTCGACACCTGGCGCTCGGAGGTGGCCCGCCTCGCTTGCCGGGCAGGAGCGGACCTGATCAACGACAGTTGGGGCGGCTACGATCCCGCGATGCCCGGAGTGGCCGCCGAATGCGGGGCCGGGCTGGTGTGCTCGCATACCGGCGGCGCGCGCCCGCGGACACGTCCATTCCGGGTCAGCTACGGGACCAGCACCCGTGGCGTGGTCGACGACGTCATCAGCGAGGTCACCGCATCTGCCGAACGAGCTGTCGCGGCCGGGGTGGCTCGCGACCGGGTGGTGATCGACCCGACGCACGATTTCGGCAAGAACACCTTCCACGGGCTGGCGCTGTTGCGGCACATGGAAGATCTCGTTAACACCGGGTGGCCGGTGTTGATGGCGTTGAGCAACAAAGATTTCGTCGGGGAGACTCTTGGGGTAGGGCTGACCGAACGGCTGGAGGGAACCCTGGCCGCGACTGCGCTGGCCGCTGCGGCGGGGGCCCGGATGTTTCGGGTGCACGAAGTCGGGTCCACCCGACGGGTGTTGGAGATGGTGGCGTCGATTCACGGGCAACGCCCGCCCGCGCGCACGGTGAGAGGACTGGCATGACGGCATCTGAGCTGGTCGATCTCGCTGCCGATGGCGCGCTGGCCGCGGCACCCGGTGACGTCTGGCTGGCCGACCGGAGCTGGACTCGGCCGCGGTGGACGGTCGAGGAGCTGGAAGCGGCCAAATCCAAAGGGGCCGGCAAAACCGTTTCGGTGGTGCTGCCCGCCCTCAACGAGGAAGACACCGTCGAGTCGGTGATCGAAAGCATCTCGCCGCTGGTCGGCCGCTTGGTCGACGAGCTGATCGTGCTCGACTCGGGGTCCACCGACGACACCGAGATCCGGGCAATTGCCGCCGGCGCGAAGGTCGTGACCCGCGAACAGGCGCTGCCCGAGATCGCGCCGCGGCCCGACAAGGGCGAGGTGCTGTGGCGTTCGCTGGCGGCCACCAGCGGCGACCTCGTGGTGTTCGTCGACTCCGACCTGATCGAGCCGCACCCGATGTTCGTGCCGCGGCTGCTCGGCCCGCTGCTCACCCAGGACGGCATTCACCTCGTCAAGAGCTTTTATCGGCGGCCTTTGAACATCGGCGACGCCCCCAGCGGCCGCGAGGGCGCCACCGGCGGCGGGCGGGTCACCGAGCTGGTGGCCAGGCCGTTACTGGCGGCATTGCGGCCCGAGCTGGGCTGCGTCCTGCAGCCGCTCGGCGGCGAATACGCGGCCACCCGCGAGCTGCTGACCGCGCTGCCGTTCGCACCCGGTTACGGCGTCGAGATCGGCCTGCTGGTCGACACCTACGATCGGCTCGGCCTGGACGCGATCGCGCAGGTCAACCTCGGCGTGCGGGCACATCGCAACCGCCCGCTGGCCGAACTGGGTCCGATGAGCCGACAGGTCGTCGCGACCCTGCTGTCGCGGTGCGGCATCCCGGACTCCGGCGTGGGGCTGACCCAGTTCTTCGTCGACGGCCCCGACGGAATGGGCTACACACCGCGCACCTCGACGGTGTCGCTGGCCGACCGGCCCCCGATGAGCAACCTTCGGCCCTGAGCGACCTCGTTGGACCCATAGGGCAATATCGAGCCCGTGGCATTGGTGTTGCTGTACCTGGTGGTCCTGGTCCTGCTAGCGGGTGTGCTCTTCGGCGTGGTCAGTCTGCTGTTCGGCCGCGGTGAGCCGCTACCGCCGCTGCCCCGCGGGACCACCCCGACCGTCCTGCCCGCATCGGGAGTCACCCGCTCCGACGTCGACGCGATCAAGTTCACCCAGACCCTGCGCGGCTACAAGACCAGCGAGGTGGACTGGGTGCTGGACCGGCTCGGGCAGGAGCTCGACCTGCTGCGCGGCCAACTGTCCTCCGTGCACGCCGCGGCCGCTGCCGGCGAACGACCACCAGATGCGGCGGATGAGCCCGGTGACCGTTGACGACGGCCTGGTCCGCTGCGGTTGGGCGGTCGGCCGGCCCGGCAGCGCGGATTTCGAGCTCTACCGCGACTACCACGACACGGAGTGGGGTCAGCCGCTGCGCGGCCAGGTGCCGCTGTTCGAGCGGATGAGCCTGGAGGCCTTCCAGAGTGGGCTGTCCTGGCTGATCATCCTGCGTAAACGGGAGAATTTCCGGACGGCGTTCGCCGGGTTCGTGCCCGAGGAAGTCGCCCGGTTCACGCCTGCCGACGTCGCGCGGCTGTTGGCCGATCGGGGCATCGTCCGCAACCGGGCGAAGATCGAGGCGACCATCGCCAACGCACGGGCTGTTGCCGAGGTGGACGACTTCTCGGAGCTGCTGTGGTCGTTCGCCCCGGCGCGCCGGCTGCGTTCACAAAGGCCCACGACCCAGGCCGACGTCCCCCCAGTCACCCCGGAATCAACCGCAAAGGCCCGCGAATTTAAGCGCCGCC